>JBIOEB010000017.1:0-25755 GCA_044445585.1 Candidatus Berkiellales bacterium | reverse complement strand
GGCAGTATTATTTGACGAGCATATTTTGCGTACATGGGTTTATTTTGCTCATAAATTGCTGGCAGCTCGTAAAGGGATCATTGCTTTGGGTGACAGCCGAAATCACTGCCACACCATCGACGTGACAACTGAGTATTTGATCTACATTTTCAAGATTAATGCCGCCAATGGCTACTAAAGGACAACTCACTCGCTGACGCCATTCTGTAAGTTTGGCTATTCCTTGTGGGGGAAAGGGCATTTTTTTGGATCGCGTGGTATAAATTGGGCCAAAAGCAATATAAAAAGGTTTTAAGGCTAAAGCACGTTCGAGCTCTTGTTCATTATGCGTGCTGATCCCAATGCGCAATCCTGATTTTTGTAATTGTAGTAGATCACAATGATCTAAATCAGTTTGACCTAGATGGACGCCATAAGCTTGATATTCTAGGGCTAACTCCCAATAATCATTGATAAATAATTGAATGTGATGCCGTCGAGCCATTTCAATTGCTTGCTTAATCTCGAAGCGGCAAGTATTTTCACTTTTATCTTTCAAGCGTAACTGAATCGTTTTAACCCCCCAACCTATTAATCGCTCTACCCACTTTACACTATCAACAATGGGATAAAATCCTAGGGCAGGATCATGCTTTTGCATTCGTGCGAACTTAAGATCAGGAAACGGCTCATAGGCACTTTCAATACTTTGCCGCACTGCTTTTCTGGCTAAAGGGAAAGCATCTTGTATTGAATATCCGCAAGCCATATGCGCTGCTAAGGCCGAGCTAAAAACACAACCGGTTCCGTGAGAGCGCAATAAAGGTATTCGCGGCGCTACTCGCCAAGCATGATCTTTTCCATTAGTCCAAAGATCATGCACATCACCGCCTGGTAAATGTCCCCCCGTTAAAATCACATTTTTAGCCCCTAATTGGCAAAGAAGATCCGCTGCGATTATCATATCTTTTGTTGAAATGATCGTTTTGCCTGTTAGTATTTCAGCCTCGTTTACGTTAGGGGTTAAAACTGTCGTTGCTTTGATCCATTTTGTGTAATTTAAAGGAGACGTGATTAAGGATCTCCCTGAGCTTGAGATCATCACCGGATCATGAATAATGGGTCCATTAAATTCGTGAATTAAATTAAAAATGGTTTCTGCCACTTCATCATTAGGCAATAACCCAATTTTAATGGCTTTGGGCCAGCCTAGTTTTTTAAGAGACAGAAGTTGCGCAGTGATCATCTGGCTATGAACTGGTTCAAGATTAGTTACTTCCAGACCATTTTGTGCAGTCAAGGCTGTCGTAATAGCGAAAGGAATGACTTTGTAACAAGATAACGTGTGGCAATCTGCTAAAATTCCAGCACCTCCCGAAGGATCAAATCCGGCAATGGTCCAAACAACGGTTTGTAAAGTCGCTGCCTCCATATTAAATGCTTCCATAAAATGTTTGGGTAAGCGGGGTACTTGCCACTGCAAAATCAGACTCCGGGATCACTCCTGCCTGATAAGCCAAGCGTCCGCTCCTCACTGCTAAATGAAATGCTTTAGCCATTTTAATCGGAGAAAGCGCTTTGGCGACGGCACTGTTGATTAAGATCGCATCATAACCTAATAACATGGCTTGCATGGCATGAAGCGGAGAGCCTAAGCCAGCATCAACAATCAAGGTGATCTCAGGAAAGCGCAGGCGAAGAATTTTTAATTGATAGGGATCCAGTAATCCTTTACCCGAGCCAATGGGTGCACCCCATGGCATTAAAATACGGCAACCTACTTCGACTAAGTTTTTACAAAGTAATAAATCGTCGGTGCAAAAAGGGAACACTTCAAATCCCATGCCTATGAGTTTTTCTGCGGCTTTAACCAATTCAAAAGAATGCGGCACCAACAATTCTTCATCAAAAACCACTTCTAATTTAATCCAGGAGGTATTAAAAATATCTCGAGCCATTTGCGCGATCTGAATGGCTTCGCGGGCAGTTTTACAACCTGCGGTGTTGGGTAAAATGTAACAGTCTGTTTCTTGACACATTTCCCAAAAAGCACTTCCTGCCTTTTTATAAGGATTTTCTCGCTTTAATGAAACGGTAATCACACTGGTTTTTGCTGCTCTGATAGCTTGCTGTAAAATTTCCAATGAAGGGTATTGGGCCGTGCCTAATAAAATTCTTGAAGCACAGGCTTTATCTGCTAGCTGCCACATTTACCCTCCTTGCATGGGAACAATAATATCGATGTGATCATCATTTTTAAGCTTGACGTTGTTATAATTATTTTTAGGAACGATGTTGCCATTTAATGCAACAGCAAAAAAAGATAGCTTGATGCCAATGGCATTGAGTACGGCATTAAGATCACACTCTGGCTCTAAACTCACTTCTTTATCATTGATCCAGATTTTCATTTTATTTCGCACAATTTATTGGCAGCTTGGTAAGTTAATTCCGGCGCCAATAAAAAGCCATGACGAAACATGCCGTTTAAATAAAGCACCCCATCCTTTTCCTTCACAATAGGATCATTCGAAAATGACGCCGGGCGACACCCGACCTTATGCTGAATGAAATTGGCTTCTTGAAAGCCTGAATGTACAAAAACTGCCGCTGATAATAATTCAAGAACACTGCGAATGGTGATAGGCTGTTTGCTTTCTGATTCAATTTGAGTGGCACCAATCACATACTGTTGATGATCCCGCGGAATGAGATAACAAGGGAAACGAGGGTGAAGCAACCGGATCATTCGTGAGATATTCACTTCTTTTGCTTTGCAAAGGATTAATTCCCCTCGAACGCCTCTGATCTCTGGCAATGCGTTTTTGGCGCCAAGCCCACGACAATCAACCACTTTGTTGAAAATATAATTTCCGCTATTCGTGTTTATCGCTGAATGGGTTATCTCTTTCACTACGTGATGAGAATGGAATTTTAGTTTTTGGTCTAAAAAATAAATTCCAAGTTTTTTAAACAGTTTAACGGGATCAATCCAAGCTTCCATTGGCAAATAACAGCCAATAAACCCATTTATTTCTGGCTCTAATTTTTCTACCTCATTCATATTCAACAAATTAAGCTCACACTCTGGTTTAACCTGCTTAATTGCTTTAACGAAATGCTGTAGCAATGCACGCTGTGCAGGAGAAGCGATCACTAAGGTGCCCTTCGTTTGAAACCCAACCTCGTGCGATAAACTTTGCACAATTTTATGCCACCAGGTTAGTGCCTTTTCACCAAATTGCATCGCCGGTTTTGATAATAGCGGTAATTCCGCAATGGGGCTTATCATTCCACCTGCGGTTAAACTGCAGGCGGTTTTCCCAGCAATGTGGTCTTGATCAAATAAATGGACTTCGAGATCATGGTGACATAAATGCCAAGCCAACAAACGGCCGACGATCCCAGCACCGGCAATCCCTATTTTCATTTTTGAACTGCATTTTTTAATTCATGCGACAAACGCATAGAACAAAACTTCGGGCCACACATCGCACAAAAAGGCGCATGTTTAGCATTGGGTTGGGGTAAAGTTTCATCATGATAAGCCATTGCTTTAGCAGGATCTAAGCTTAAATTAAATTGATCTTCCCACCGAAAATCAAAACGCGCCCGCGAAAGGGCATCATCCCACTCCCTTGCCCCAGGATGGTTTTTTGCGATATCTGCGGCATGTGCCGCAATTTTATAGGCGATCATGCCGGCTTTGACATCTTCTTTATTCGGTAAGCCCAAATGCTCTTTGGGCGTGACATAACACAGCATAGCTGTACCCAATGAGCCCATCACCGCCGCCCCGATGCAAGAAGTAATATGATCATAAGCTGGCGCAATATCAGTTACTAACGGCCCTAAAGTATAAAAAGGAGCGTCATGGCAAAGTGCAACTTGTTTAGCGACATTTTCTGCTAATAAATTAAGAGGCACATGACCTGGCCCCTCGATCATCACTTGCACATCCTTTTCCCAAGCCAATTTTGTTAAATCGCCTAGCACGCGTAATTCGGCAAATTGCGCTTCGTCGTTGGCATCATTTTGTGAACCTGGACGAAGGCCATCTCCTAACGAAATACTCACATCGTAATATTGCAAAATATCGCACAACTCATCAAAATGTGTGAACAGAAAGTTTTGTTGTTGACGATCTAAACACCACTTTGCCATTATTGAACCACCTCGTGACACAATCCCGGTGACGCGTTGGGTGGCAGCAGGAATAAATTCCTTGAGTACTCCAGCATGAATGGTAAAATAATCCACTCCTTGCTCGGCTTGATCAATCAATACTTCTTTGAAGATTTCCCAATTTAAAGCTTCAACCACGCCATTGACTCTTTCTAAGGCTTCATAAATAGGAACCGTCCCAATGGGGACCGGAGAATGGCGCAAAATCTTTTCACGGATCTCATGAATATTTTTCCCAGTAGAAAGATCCATTACCGCATCTGCTCCCCAGCGAATGGCCCAGAGCAATTTTTCAATTTCTTCTTCATCGGAAGAGGTAACGGCAGAATTACCAATATTGGCATTTACCTTAACCAAGAATTCCTTGCCGATGATCATTGGCTCTAATTCACGGTGATGAACATTAGCAGGAATAATGGCCCGGCCATTTAATACTTCTTTACAAATAAAATCGGGTGAAACATTTTCGCGCAAGGCCACATATTCCATTTCGGGAGTAATGATCCGCTGTTTGGCGTAATATCGCTGCGTTTTACGATATTCAAAGCCACTTGCTCGCTTGATAGGTAATCCATCTGATGAAATAACAACAGCAGGATCAGTATAAGCACCTGTGGTGTCATATTGATTTAAGCTTTCACCATTTGAAAGTGTTATTTTTTGAAAACCCACTGAAAGTTCAGGATAAATTTTTCCCTGTAAAGTCACTTTTTTTCGAGACGAGTTCATTAACTCGGCAAAAATAGCTGAATAGGCTGCCGCGCTCATACGCATTCCTTTTTTAATGATTAATTGAAATCCAACGCTAAAAAGCGAAAAATTTGATAAGCAAAATCATTAACTGGTGTTGCAAAACGGCAGTAATTTGAATGGAATAAAAAGAAGATAAAGGTAGGTCATAAACTCTTCCCTCCGCAGATATTACTCAGTTCAGGTTCAACGGGTTTGATCGGGTAGATCATCTCAGCCTTTTGGCACCCCGAGAGATTTGATGATGTTAATACTAAGTGTTCATATTTGTAAAGGGGAAGAAATAATTTTTATTACTTTTAAAATCGATGGGACTCCTATTCATTTTTATGACCAAAGTGATACTTTCTCTTTACATGATCTATAGGCAGTTAGATAATGTATACCTCTGCAGGGGGAGGTTACACTTGTTGTCAAAACAAAGAATAAAGAAGACAATATAGTCATAACATTAAGCATTTAGAATTTTAGAGGCAAACCCATGCATCTTATTATTTTCGACATCGACGGTACGCTGATCCATTCTCACGATCAAGAAATTCCTTGCTTTGAAGCAGCGTTGGCTGAAGTTACTGGGATCACCAATATTGAACACGACATCGATTGCTATCCTCATATTACCGATCTTGGCATTGCAATGACCTGTATTGAGCGTCATTTAAAGCGTAGTGCCACCCAGGAAGAACTTGCTATTTTTGAAATGCGGTTTTATGAACGTTTAGTTCAAACTTTTGCAACCACATCTATCCGTACACTTCCAGGTGCAGCGCAGCTATTTGATGAATTAAATAAATACAACGATGTTGCTCTTGCGATTGCCACAGGGTGTTTTCATCGGATTGCGCAGTTAAAATTAACCCATTCCAAACTCCCCATTTTACAGTTACCCATCGCCAGTACAAACGATAGCTTTGATCGAACATTGATTTTGCAGAAAGCTCTTAATAAAGCAAAAATGCACTATCAACGAAACGATTTTAAATCGATCACTTATATCGGCGATGGCCCTTGGGATATTAAAGCGGTGAAAGCCTTACAATGGAAATTTATTGGCGTAGCCAGTTCTTTTTCTGAACTGGAATTGAGGCAATGGGGCGCACAATGCATTATTCCAGATTTTCTTTCCCCTACGCATTTTATTAATCAGATCATTTCTCAGAATCTTCCATCCCTTGTTTAAATATGTGATACTCTCTTCCTTTATTACCTCTTAATTTAGGAAACGATAATGAAATTCCACAATTTATTTCCCAAAATCAAACCCGTTATTGGTTGCATTCACTTACTCCCCTTACCCGGTGCGCCTTTATATGATGGCAACTTAACATCCATCTATGATAAAGCTTTAGAAGAAGCTGAAATCTTTAAACGCCAAGGGATCCATGGTTTAATCATTGAAAATTTTGGAGATAAACCTTTTTTCCCTAACCGCGTTCCAGCTGAAACCATTGCAACCCTCAGCGCAGTCAGTCGTGAAATTTGCAAATTGGATGACGTGCCGGTGGGGATCAATGTGTTGCGCAATGATGCGGAATCTGCCTTGGCGATTGCAACTGCAATTGGTGCTTCTTTTATTCGGATCAATGTGCATATGAATGCCATTGTCAGTGAACAAGGCATTATTCAAGGGTTAAGCCATCAAACCTTAAGGCTGCGCCAAGCATTAAAATCCCAAGTACTTATTTTTGCTGATGTGGGTGTTAAGCATGCGGCGCCTTTAGCATCAAGAGGATTAGCCATGGAAGCAAAAGATGCCGAAAATCGCGGCCTTGCCGACGCTTTGATTGTTTCAGGAGAATTAACCGGTGCTGCCACTGATCTCAAAGATATTCACATCGTTCGTGAGTCTTCTACTTTACCCATTCTGATTGGTAGTGGGGCCACCCCTGAAAATGTAAAAGAGGTGTATTCAACGGTTGATGGGTTTATTGTGGGCAGTTACTTTAAACATGAAGGAAAGGCCAACAACTTTGTGGAAGAAGACAGGGTCGCTAAATTTATGTTTGCAACAAATTCATTGATCCGATAATTTCCGATCGCTCTGAAAAAGAAAAACGGGTTTGTCGCTACTGCGATTTAGGCCATAGCCTTGCTGCTCACTTTTTTGTTTAATCATCTTTTTTAAGATTTCTTGTGAATCTGCATATCTCAGCGCAGTATGGTAACTAATTTTATCGAGTTGCAGTAAATTAAACAGATCTTGATCAAAAGTATGCATTCCCTGCGTATTTTTACGTGCCATGTATTCTTTTAAAGAATGAAAATCACCATAACGTAAGCGATCAGCTATCAACGGTGTGTTGATTAATATTTCTGTTACTAAAAGTGTTTTCTCGTCTTCTGCCGCTGGAACAAGGCGTTGTGCAATGATCGCTTTTAAATGCTGCGATAAATTCATCCAAAGCGATGTCCGCATATTGACGGGATACCAAGATGAAATTCTATCCAACGTTTGGTATACGCTCCCGCTCGAATCGGTCGCTAAACATAAACACCCGGTATTCGCCTGCCAAAAGGCATAGTCTAATTTAGGCGCACTTTTAAGCTCCCCAATTTGGATCATATCAGGAGATTGTTTGCGAGCATTTTGTAAAGCAACTGTGATTGAAGTCGTATCCGTGCCAATCTCCCGTTGTGTTACAATGCATTGATGATTTTTATGTAAATATTCTATTTCGTCTTCAATGGTAATAATATGCCCTTGCCCCGTCGCATTGCGATATCCTACCAGGGAAGCTAATGTGGTTGTTTTCCCCATACCACTTAAGCCTGCTACTAAAATCACACCACTTTTTGTCATTGCCAAGGTTTTAAGTACCGAAGGCAAATTTAATTGCTCAAATGAGGGAATTTTTATTTTAATCGGCTTAATAACACAACCCATATTCCCGCGTGAAATAAAAGTGCTAAAATTAAATCGCCCAACGTTTTCAACGGTAATTGAGAAATTCCCTTCTAGGTTTTGAATAAATTCATTTTGTTGCGCTTCATTCATTAAACTTAATATTAATTCGGCCGTTTTTTCGACAGTATAAGTGGGTTGCAGACGTAACACTTTATCATGAGGAAGTTTTAAAAGCGGCTGCGCTTCGGGAATGATCAAAAGCGCATTGGCTTCTTTTTCAATCATGGTTTTCAATAAAGAAATCATTTCCATACGCACCCTCTTTATCATCATTCGAACAGTTGACTCATTCATAAAATAACGTCATTGTAGTCGTTACCATGATTGATCTAAAAGCCCAATTAAGGGCCACGTTAAAACGTATTAATGACGCTGAGCAACGCTTTGGTCGTTCGCCCGATAGCGTGAAGCTGCTTGCGATCAGTAAGGGCCATAGTGCATCCCGTATTGCCGAGGTAGCTGATATGGGCCTTTTAGAGATCGGCGAAAATTATGTACAAGAAGCACTGCATAAGATATCGGCGTTGAGTCAAAAACCTATAGTTTGGCATTTTGTCGGGGTTGTCCAAGCCAAAAAGGCAGCAATCCTTGCACAAAATTTCAGTTGGGTGCATACGGTATATCGTGTTAACGAAGCGGAACGTTTATCGCATTTTCGATCGCCTGATTTACCCCCTTTAAATATTTGTATTCAAGTCAAATTAGACGAAAGCGCAACAAAATCTGGGATCTTGCCGGCTGAAGTGCCTACGCTTTATCATGCAATTAAATCACTGCCTCACATACAGATCCGAGGTTTAATGACACTTCCGCCCCAAAGCGACAATTTTGAAGAGCAACGAAAATTTTTTAAGCAATTGCACGAATTAATGACTGAGCTAAATCAAAGTGGTGCTCAGCTCGATACGTTATCGATGGGAATGACTCATGATCTCGAAGCAGCGATTGCGGAAGGGGCAACACTTGTACGGGTTGGAACAGGCATATTTGGAGAAAGAAGGAAAAATCATCATGCAACATAAAATTGGTATTATTGGTGGCGGAAATATGGGTGAGTGCTTAATCGGTGGGCTCATTCATCAAGGACATTCCCCACAAAAAATTTGGGTTGCTGATCAACAAGAAGAAAAGCTAAGCAATTTGCATAATAAATGGCAAATTTTCACCTCAGTCCATAACCAAAAAGTTGCAAGTGAGGTCGACATATTAGTGCTAGCGGTTAAACCACAATCAATGAAAATGGTGGTTGAAGATCTGCGTTTAACGTTTGATCCTCAAAAAACACTGCTTGTCAGCATTGCAGCGGGGATCACCACACAACAAATACAACATTGGCTTAATAATCTGGCGATCCCTGTGATCAGAGCCATGCCGAATACGCCAGCTTTATATGGCTATGGCATAACGGGTTTGTACGCTACTTCTTCAAGTACCAGCGAACAAAAGCAGCAAGCAGAAAATTTAATGACTGCACTTGGGCAAACCGTTTGGATCCACGAAGAATCGCAAATGGATATTGTCACTGCTTTGTCGGGATCGGGACCTGCTTACTTTTTCTATTTTATGGAAGCTTTAATAAATGGTGCAAAAAGCCTCGGACTACCTGCAGACGCGGCTAGTAAACTTACTTTTTATACTGCATTAGGTAGCGCGCAGATGGTATTGAACAGTCAAGAAGATATCCTTTCTTTAAGGCAAAAAGTGACTTCGCCAGGCGGAACCACCGAGCAGGGGATCAAAGCATTAAAAGATGGTAAACTACCAGAATTATTGTTAAATACCTTACAAGCCGCCACGCTAAAGGGCAAACAGTTAAGCGAACAATACGGTTGAGGTGATGGTTTCATACTCACACCATTTTGTTTGCGGACGACCTCCGTGTCGTCGGGCGCTGTAGGGGACGGCCTCTGTGCCGTCCCGTCCTGAGCGCGAATGTAACAAAGTATAAAAGCATGTAGGGGACGGCCTCTGTGCCGTCCCGGGAAGAGTATATATGGATAATCCTTTACATCAAGCAAGTTTATATCTTATCCAAAGTATATTCGATATTTATTTATTAATTTTGCTCTTGCGTCTTATTTTACAATATCTACGCGCAGATTTTTATAATCCTGTTTCTCAATTTGTGGTGAAAGCCACTAGCCCAATTGTTAATCCTTTGCGAAGAGTTATCCCAGGCTACTGGGGTATAGATTTTGCTACGGTAGTTGCTCTAGTTGCTGTCAGTTTTCTCAAAATTATTTTGGTAATGTTAATTAATTTTCAACATTTTCCGAGCATTGCAGGATTAGTGTTATGGACGCTCGGCAGTCTTACTGGGCTTACGATTAAACTATTTTTCTATGCCGTTTTGTTGAGCATTGTTATAAGTTGGATCGCTCCAACTTCTCATTCTCCGCTCACTTTAATTTTATATCACTTGAGTGAACCGGTCTTGCGCCCTGCAAGGCGTTATATTCCACCGATTGGTGGTTTTGATATTTCACCTCTGGTGGTGATTGTTGTCCTTCAAGCTTTTGCGATCCTTTTTACCGATCCGCTAACGCAAGCGGGGATATATCTGGCGTTGCGGTGAGGATTTGTAAAAATTATCACTTAATTGTTATCTGGATTGAATATTTTTAAATACCTCTAATCCATCATGCTCAACCAATTGCAATAATCGCAGAGAAGCACCATTAGGATGTTTTTCTCCATTCTCCCATTTCTTGACGGTAGAAGGGCTAACATTCAAAAACTTAGCGAATACGGGCTGGCTTACATTAACCGTCCGCCGTATTTTTTGTATTTTGACCTTTGTCATTGTTGGTGTAGGTTCCAAGCAATGAGCATCAAATTTTCGCATAGTAGTTGCGTCCATAAGGCCAGACTTATGTAATCCTTTTGCTGCTTCATGTACGGTTTTTAAAATTTTACTCATTTTCAACCTCGATTAGTTCGCCATCTAATAGCTATATTAATGTCCCTATTTGATAAGCCAAAATAAAAATCTGTTAATTCTTTTAAAGCAGTTTCTTCTTTGTCGTTTACGTTGTCTCTTTCGTTTTTTTCAAACCCAACGCCCTCTTTTGGGAACGTTTTGTTTAGATACCACTCTCCGAACTGAGCGCTGCTTAGCTATTGCCCTTTTGTAATCACTTTTAGGTAACGTAACAATTTCAGGTTCAGCTAATACTAATTCCTGAGAAACCCGAATTTTTTCCTTTCCCTTTTCTAGAACCAATTGATACCCACAAGCTTTTGAAATATTTATAAAATTTGTAAGCTTTAAATCCTCTTGCTTACCAGTTCGAAGCTTATTGATCACGCCTGTTGATATACCACATTCTTTAGCAAGAACACGAACAGATTTTTCATTCTTCGTCATTAAAGCAATAATTAATTCCGAAAGAAGAAATTTTTTATAATTTTTTTGATGTTTTTTCCTGAAAGAGGGATTTTGCATCTCACTATCAAAAGTGGTTAATGACTTATTCATTGTAATATTCTCCTCTTGAAACCCGTTCAAGATAATCAGCCTGTCTTTTCAGCGCTTTACTCTTTTCATTTTGTGGCAATTTTTGCGATTTTTTTCTAAAGCCATTTACAACAATTATCCTTTTATCATAGTAAAAGAAAGATAAAAAACGCTCTTGGTTAGTTTTAAAGGCATATATTTTGTCACCTTCATTTCTAAATTTGGTTTTATTCTGAATTTCACCTATGTCAGCCATTGTTCGAAATAATGTCATGACAGCTTCACGCTCGTCCTCATCCAATGATTGATAGTATTCTAAGGCATCACTCTTTTGATTCTTGTTGTAATACCACTCAATCGTGAATTTTGCACCTGAATAGGCTCTATAAACTATTTGTTTCTTATTCATAGTGTAGTACTTTATGTAGACGGGTGCAAGATTAACACATATACCCATACCTGATCTACTAGATTTTAGGATCAACCTGCTACTGGATCCGTCATTGCGACACCGAGTTTACGAGGTGGAAGCAATCCAGTCTCTAGATAAATCTTCATACAAATCATCCCATTCAGGGTTCATGCTTTCAATGAGCGCTAATTTCTTTTTCCGAGAGCTACCCTTGATTTGTTTTTCTCGCTCAATAGCATCCAGCATATCTTCGCATTGTTCATAATAAATAAGCGTCTTACAGCCGTATTTATTTGCAAAACTGGCTGTTTCCGAGTATTTGTGTTCATAAACACGTTTTATTAAATCACTTGTTACGCCAGTATAAAGAGTGCCATTGCGTTTATTCGCCATAATATAAATCGCTGGGTTTCGTTGACACATTTTCTGTTTAAAGCTGTTAAGTGTGGTGGCAATAATGTGATGAATTATATAATAATCTCATTACCATGCATAAATTCAATTTTTTGATGGTCATCTGATTTTATAAGATTCAAGAGACTGGATTGCTTCCACCTCGTAAACTCGGTGCCGCAATGACGGATCTAATAACAAGTTGATCCTAATCTTAGCGGATCGGTAATATATACCAGTTTCACTTAAAAAGTAGGTGAGTATTACTCTGTCAATGACGGAATCTAATTTCAAAGTAGAAGCAGTATATATGCAGACCTGTCTTAGCAACTATTCTAAGTTCTTGATAAGAATTCGTTTATAGCCGGCACTGCTGCTAAACAATTAGGAAACCAAGGAGGTTATTTAAGTTGTTAAAATAAGGAATATATTGTTATTATAAAAACTCAAAAGAAAAATGCGTCATACAAATGGACAGCAGGAAATGAAAGTACCAAACCAAGATCGACGTCTAAACAGATTAATTGATGATCTTAAAGAAAAGCATCATTGCCATACAATAATACTCTATGGCTCAAGAGCGAGGGGCGATCATACCGATATTAGTGATTACGATATTATAGCAATTCGTGATGAAGGACAGATGGAGCGAGATTGTAGAGTTTTTGAAGGAGCATTTCTTGATGCATTTATTTATTCGGTTGCTGATCTCGAAAAAGCAGATGAGTTCATCTTGCGCATAAAGGATGGCATTGTTCTTTGCCAAAAAGGTGATGTTGGTGAGAATATACTTGCTCATATTAACGGTATGATTGCAAAAGGACCAACGCCAATACCATCTTGGGAAAAGCAAGTCATCATCACTTGGCATGATAAAATGTTTGATAGAGCAACTAAAGGGGATATCGAAGGTAACTTTCGAAGGGTTTGGCAACTTTACGACTTGTTGGAAAGTTATTTTAAATTACGAGATCGGTGGTATTTGGGTCCAAAAGAAGCTTTTGCTTGGTTAAATGATAATGACAAGATTATTTACGATCTGTTTGATAATGTATTAAAAAATCCAACTGATCTTAGAATTATCAGAAAATTGATTAATCAAATTACGCTCTCAGAGCAAATAATAGATATAACAGTAAAGAATAATTCATTATCGTTTGATCCTTCGAAAATCCAGCTGGATTCCAAAATTAACATACGATTGATGATTCATGGCGATGTTCCAGAGATAGTAACGGCGTTTAAAAATATAGGCTGGAATAAACCAGTAGCACTTTTTCAAGGCTACTTGGAGGAACAAAAAAATAAAGAGCGCTTTGTATGGTGTGCCTATAAAAACAATAATTTTGCGGGATATGTAACGTTGAATTTAAATTCGCGTTATTTGCCTTTTCGAGAACAGAATATACCTGAAATTAATGATTTAAATGTATTGCAGCAATATCGAAGTAAAGGGATTGGGACACAACTACTAGATGTGGCCGAAAAAAAGGCGGCTAGTTTTGGCAATAAAGTTGGCATTGGTGTTGGGCTATACCCTGATTATGGTGCTGCACAAAAATTATATGTGAAAAGAGGATATATTCCTGATGGAAAGGGAGCGACTTATCAATACCACAATACCCTTCCTGGTAAGGATTATTGTTTAGATGATGATTTAAACCTATGGTTTATTAAAGAAATGTAAAAAATGAATATCAATATTGCTTACCTTAAAGAATATCCTCAGTATTTACCCTTGCTAGCTGAATGGATGTTTAATACCTGGGGGCATTACAACCCTGGATCTAGTTTTGAAAGGGCTAAATTGAAGCTAAATGAGCATTTAAATACAGATAGTTTGCCCATTACCTTTATTGCATTAGATGATAACATACCGGTTGGAACGTGTTCCCTTAGACTAAATGATGGGATACGTTCTGATTTGGCCCCATGGTTAGGCTCACTCTATGTATTACCAAAGTTTAGGGGTAAAGGGTTAGGCGAAAAATTAATCGATGCTGTAGTTAATAAAGCAAGTATCATGGACTATCAAAAGTTATTTTTGCTTGCTTTCGATTCCACCTTACCGAATTGGTATAAAAAGCTTGGATGGCAATTGATAGGGGTGGATGAGCTGAATTGCCATCCTGTCAGTGTGATGGAAATAAGCCTAAACAGAGTACCAGAGTGATTTTTTTTGAAAACTAATTTATGATTGTTGTTTGCTTCGAAGTTTCAGGAGACCCTTAGTATTGAAAAATATCATTAGATAAGGCTAGGGATTAATGGGTTAATTGGCGTAAACGTGTCAAGGACGCTTCGCAAAGGCTAATTTTCTAATATTTGCCAGTTACTAACGGTTCGTTTTAATTTACTGCCAGAAAGAATACACTCGCTGAAAATATTTGTTCGTCAAAAAATTGTCTTGAATCAAATAAGGGAAGGGGGAAGGAATATTTTTAGTTAAATTTTTATTGTTCATTTTATTTTTGATTTAGTAGCAGAAGTCTTTCGTGCTTTTCTCTGGCAACTTCTATTACTTGTTTAAGTCTTTCTTCAAAAAATTCCTTTGGTGGCAATTCTGTCAGATATTGAGCAACGTGAATCCCATTTTTTCCTAGCTCCATTAACTCAACATCTTCTTGATCTTTGTCGGCACAAATAATAATGCCTAATGGCTTTTCTTCGCCAGGGCGTCGTTCGTGCTTATCTAACCACTTTAAATACCATTCCATTTGACCAGCGTGTTCTGGTTGGAATGGGGCTAATTTCAGCTCCACCGCGATTAATTTCCTCATTGATCTATGAAAAAACAATAAATCCAGAAAACGATCGTTTTTAGCTGTGCTCATTTTCTTTTGTCGCGCTACAAAACAAAAGTCGCTTCCCATATCTTGAATAAAAGTTTGTAGCTCATTTAGAATTGCCGACTCTAATTCCTTCTCAGAAGAAATTGATCGGGGATATAAGAATTTAAAAATACAAGGATCCTGTAAATATAAATCAGGATTCATTAAATCGCCTTGCTTTAATTTCTCTAGTTCAGCTTTAATCAGAGGCGCTGGCTGCTTTGAAATGGCTGTGCGTTCGTAAAGCATGCTATCGATCTTTTGTCTTAATGTTCTAACACTCCAACCCTGAAGACGGCACATTTCACAATAAAACTCCCTTTTCAGTGGGTCATTAATTGCAATTAGCCTTACAAAATGAGACCAAGACAATTGTTGTGACAATGTCACACAAATCTGCCGATCAGCATACAATCTTGCAAATTGAGTCATACGAGATAGATTGGGTCTGTCAAAACCTGCACCGTATTGGCTGGTAAGTTGATCTGCAAGAGAAATTATTACCTGATCCCCATACTCAGCACGTTGGTTTTTCAGTATATCTTTATTTATACGTTGCCCAAAACATTAACGATAAGGAGTTTAATTATAATGGCAATGTATTCCGAGTATTTAATATCGTATGTTTTCCTAAAACACCTTCTGGAAAGCAAATAAGTAACTAATCACTATAAGACAAAATAGCAAGACCCACCCAACGAATTTGGATAAGCAGAAAATAAAATTTGCTGTTGCACTTGATCTTTGAAACCGCCGATACCGAGCAATTCAATACCCGTGATAATCGCCGTAATCGGTGACATGTGGAAATGAGTTTCCGTAACGGATAATAAGAGGCTAATTTTATTTCCTACTTAATACTAAAGGTGATTATTTCTTATAATCACGGGCGTCCTTTTATGCATAGATTGGCGTCCATTAAACGGGAATCACATCACTTTATTCTCACGTAGGATCCAAAGTCGCTCAACAATGATCGCCAACGATAGAATGGAACAAATTAATATGGGGTACATCAACCAACCACTAGCTAGAAACATGTCAATCATCTTTCTTTCCTGACTATAAATGCCAGTATTGAGCAGAAGTTTCTCGCCAATATGTGGGAGGTGTCAATTCGTTTTGAGCATTTAAATGATTCGCTTAGGCCAATTTCCAAATTTGATCTTAACCTAATCGAACGCGAGAACTCACGCCCAGATTATCAGCAGCAGCCGCAGGTGGTATCGCCGCGATAGCACCCGCAGGTTGCGCTGCACCCGCTGCAGGAGCATGAGGCCAGAGTAGTGGCACAGGAGCAGGAGGTACGCGGGGGGGCACTTGCGGTCTATCGTTCCCGTCACCTTGCCATCTATTTCTTAAAATGTCGTATAAAAATACAAAAACCATGCCCCCTGCTATAAAACCCCAGGTACGCCAGCTCCATCTTTGCTTATCGAATTCTGGTCCATCAAAGAGACCATCACCAATGCCGCCACTAATTTGAGCAATTTCCTGAATGGATAAATTTCGCATAGATTACCTAACAGAATTAATAAATTTGGCAGTTTACCCTGGAGGCGTTAGGAAATGCAAGGAGTTGCAGCGGCTCAATATTCTCTTGGGGTTGTAAGCCCACCACTTTTAGTACCATTCATAATTAGAGATTTCTGGTTGTTTAGTTAATGAATATTGCATGGGCGTTAAACTATCGAGCGATTGATGTGGTCGCTCTTCGTTGTACGCCCTTACCCGTGTGATGAATTATATAATAATCTCGTCATCATTCATAAATTTAATTTTTTGATGGTCATATGATTTTATAAGATCTAAGAAACTGGATTGCTTCCACCTCGTAAACTCGGTGTCGCAATGACGGATCCAGTAGCAAGTTGATCTTGAAAACTTAGCGGATCGTGTATAACAAAGTTTTGTCTCTAATTGATTTGTGATTCTTTATTACAAAAACAACGCTAATATACAACCTTCCCAAGCAATAACCCTCCAATCCACCTGAAAATGGATAAAAGGCTAATTCCCCCCGATAAATACCCTTTGTCTTCCGGTCTAAAATCGCTATATTAGTTCCATGTAAAAAACCTTGCATTGTGATATGCACGTAATGAATAGGTAGTATAATATGTTAAAATTTAATTTTTCATCTTTTGTAGATTCAATTAAAACGGCTGCAAGTAGCACCGTGCATTTTGTTACTGCTGCTGCAGAAAAAGCAGCAACGGCAGTTAAAAAAGCTTCCGCTGAAACCGCGTTAACCGTAGTTAAATCTTCAAATGATTTAGTCGCAACTTCTAAAGCAATCGAATCTAGAGCGATCGAATCTAAAGCGATCGAACCGAAAAAAGTTGTTGAAGATATTGATGCAGGTTGGAATTTACTGAGTAAAGAACTTCATGAAGACGACTTTTATGAGGTAAGCGACTGGGAAGGAGTAGATAATCTCGCGCTGACCTTAGTCCTATCACAAATAAAAGAAGAAGATCTAAATAAACTAACGACAACACAAGGTATTATTAATTACTTACGTGAAAAGACCCCCGGCATAGAGATTTCGCAAGAAAAAATCGAAGAGTTCACCAAAAAAGTAAATAAGATCCTCAGTAAACATGACTGGGATAATCGCCTTAAAATTGCTTTAAGCGTTGCTTTAGTTGCTGGTTCTTTCTATTTTGGTGCACCCTTAGGGCAAGCTGCAGCCAAAACCATTTTTACCAAATGTTACGCTTTACTTTTTGGAGTCCCAAGCCCCTGGAGTTTTGCTTACTGGACAGCCTTTAAACCAATGGCAGCACATGCCAGCGCTTTAGGATACAATTATGGTCCGGTGGCTATGCCAGTGGTAACCCAAGGACTAACCTACCCCATTAAAGGTTTATGCAATAAAGGAGTACACTTTGCCCACTTTGTTGCTAAATGCTTAAAAGGTAAAAAAGAAACGACTTCAGACAACGACACCAGATTAGTTTCACAAGAATTGTCGCGTAGTCAATTATTACTCTCCCAATAATATCTTGAACACTCCTGCAGCGGGACGGCACAGAGGCCGTCCCCTACAGCGCCGCTGTGCTCCTTGCAAACCATACTCATCAAGCCCATCTCATTTTATCCGATATTTAAGTATTAATGATTCGATGCGTGTAGCATAAACTGAGGATAAAATCATGCGTCTTAAAAATAAAGTGGCCATCGTAACAGGCGCCGCCAGTGGTATTGGCAAAGCTATCGCCGATAAATTTGCTCAAGAAGGCGCAAAAATAATAATTGCCGATCTCGATGAAGATAAAGCCAATGAAGCTGCTAAATCTATTAGTGCCCTGGGTGGTGAAGCCATGGCCGTTGGCATGGATGTCACTGATGAAGATCAAGTCGAAAAAGGAATTGCCAAAGTGATTGCAGCCTATGATGGTATTGATATCCTCGTAAGCAATGCCGGCATTCAAACCATCGCACCTGTCGATGAACTTAAATTAATTCAATGGAAAAATCTGTTGGCTATTCATTTAGATGGCGCCTTTTTGACCACGCGCGAGTGCTTAAAATACATGTACAAAAGTGGTAAAGGGGGAAGCATTATTTATATGGGTTCAGTGCATTCCAAAGAAGCGTCTCTGTTAAAAGCGCCTTATGTGACTGCCAAACATGGATTAATTGGCTTATGCAAAACGGTGGCAAAAGAAGGAATAGAATATAACGTTCGAGCCAATGTGATTTGCCCTGGTTTTGTGCGGACGCCACTGGTGGATAAACAAATTCCTGAACAAGCAAAAAAATTAAATATCAGCGAAGAAGATGTTATCAAAAAAGTAATGCTTAAAGACACCCTTGATGGAGAATTTACTACCACCGAAGATATTGCTGAAATTGCGCTGTTATTTGCCTCTTTTAACTCTAATGCATTAACGGGCCAGTCCCTGGTGGTGAGTCATGGCTGGTTTATGCAATAGTGTTAAGAAGTGGTGGCGCCAAGCGGTGCTTCAATTGAAGGAATTTCAACATTGGGATCTGTTTCTTTGGTATAATCCACACCGGCGATCTCAAAACCAAACAAGCGATAAAACTCTTGACGATAACCAGAAAGATTAGTCTCAGTAGCAACATTATCACTGTTAAGGGTTGGCCAACGTTTTACGATCTCTTGTTGGATCTCGGGCAACATTTCCCAATCATCTAATCGAATTAATCCCTTTTCATCGACACTAATTTTGTTTTGTGAATGATATAAGCAATCATGAAATAAGCGGCTGATTTGTTCAATACACCCTTCATGGCGATTTTTTTCTTTCATGATTTTATACAATAAAGAAATATATAGCGGAACCACTGGGATCGCAGCAGAAGCCTGTGTGACTAACGCTTTGTTCACTGAAACATAAGCTTGACCTGCTAAAGGTGTTAATTTTTTATTTATATTGTGGGCACTTTCTTCCAAATGTTGTTTAGCTTTGCCAATGGTGCCTTCACGATAAATAGGATAAGTTAATTCCGGGCCTATATAAGAATAGGCAAGGGCGATAACGCCTTTAGCTAAAACATTTGCATTCAAGAGCGCATCCATCCACAAGATCCAATCTTCGCCTCCCATCACGGCAACGGTTTGGGCAATGTCTTGCTCGGTTGCGGGTTCTAAAGCAATTTCTTTGACTTGTCCATTCATCACATCAATAGTTTTACTGCGATAGGATTGGCCAATAGGTTTGAGTACCGCGTTAAAAATTTCTCCGGTTTTAGGATGACGACGGCGCGGCGAAGCAAGGCTATAAATCACAAGATCGACACCGCCTTGCCAATCTTCTTGAATCAGTTGAATTGTTTTTGTTTTTATTTCATCCGAAAATGCATCGCCATTAATGCTTTTAGCATAAATGCCTTCATGGTGAGCAGCCCGTTCAAAGGCCGCAGTATTGTACCAACCTGCAGAAGCAGTGCGATTGCCTTCTGCTTCTTTTTCAAAAAACACACCCATGGTTTGTGCGCGGCACCCAAAAGCTGCTTGGATGCGACTGGCTAATCCATACCCCGTTGAGGCACCGATGATCAACACTTTTTTGGGGCCTTTTAGCTGCGGCTCTTTTTTGACATAGTCAATTTGCTCTTCTACGTGCTTAGCACATCCTTCAGGATGCGCAGTGGTGCAAATAAAACCGCGAACTTTAGGTTGAATGATCATTTAGCTCCCCTTAAAATAAGTCTGTTAGCTTATGTATACTCAATCCACGCGAAGCGGCGTCGGCAACAATGCCTAAAAGTATGTAGGGGACGGCCTCTGTGCCATCCCGGGAAGAGTATATCTGTAAACGCACTCTATGCTAAATTTGAAAAGTATACCCTCACTACGAGATAAGTTGAAATTTAGATGATCCATTGGCAAGGCTCTGATCTTTACATCGCATTTTACGTGCAGCCTAATGCAAGTCAGGATAAAATTGTAGGGATGCATAACGAGCAGCTTAAAATTCAAATTACTGCGCCCGCCAATGAGAACAAAGCTAATCGTCATTTACAACAGTGGCTGGCAAAACAATTTAAAGTGCCAGTGAGTGCAGTCACGCTCGAAAAGGGCCAACAAAGTAGAAGCAAAGTGGTTTGCATTCACGCACCACGCCTATTACCACCTTGGTTAGATCTTTTCACTAAGGAAGAATAATGTCAGGAAAAGAAATTGTTATTCCACTGCTTGGGCAAAAAATTGCCGGCTTAAGTTTTAACGAAGGAAAACCAGGATTACCTATTTTAGCTTTACATGGTTGGCTGGATAATGCAGCGAGCTTTGCGTTTTTGGCGCCTTTGCTTGGAAATCAGGTCATTGCATTAGATCTTCCTGGACACGGACTTTCTGATCATAAACCGCCAGGTGCTGTACTGCATTTTATGGATTTAGTGATCGACATTATTCGCGTAGCGGATCATCTTGGTTGGGAGCGTTTTGCACTGTTGGGTCATTCTTTAGGCGCAGCGGTTTCAACCATGATAGCAGGCACCATCCCAGATCGGATCCAAGCCGTAGCTTTGCTCGATGGTTTAGGCCCTTTCACTAAACCTGCATCACAAACGCCTGCACAATTACGTCTATTCCTTGAAAAAATGAAAGCCAAAGGAAATAAAACTAAAATTCATTATGCTTCTGTTGATGAAGCAGTTAAAGCGCGACTTAAAGCCAACACGATTAATCTCGAAGGAGCACGACTTTTAATTAATCGCGGACTTAAGCAGGTGTCAGACGGAAAATGGAGCTGGCGCACTGATCCACGCTTAATGCTTCCTCCAGCACTGCTATTAACTGAAGAACAAGTATTAGCGTTTTTACACGAAATTGTTTCACCGCTGTATATTATTCGACCCGAATCGGGTTATCCATTTTCTACCGAGATTGTGCAAGGCCGGTTAAATGTGCTTAAGGCACGTCAGGAAATAAATATTATGCAATTGCCAGGTCATCACCACCTTCACATGGATAACCCTACCTTGGTGGCAGAAAGTTTACAGGGATTCCTAAATGGCTTAAAATAAGCCCTTCTTACCTAAAGAAGAGCTTTCATGAGAGTAGTCCTTGCCACTGCAAATTTAGGAAAATTAAAAGAAATTCAAGCCTTTTTAAGTGCCTTGCCAATTACTTTATTTCCCCAAAGCAATTTTAATACCCCGGCCGTCGAAGAAACCGGCTTAAGCTTTGTTGAAAATGCCATTATCAAAGCAAGGCATGCAGCAAAATACAGCAGCTTACCTGCATTAGCCGATGATTCAGGGTTGTGTGTGGATGCATTAAACGGTGAGCCTGGAATTTACTCGGCACGTTTTGCTGGGCCAAATGCCACCGATAGTGAAAACATTCAACAGTTATTGGAAAAAACAGCCACACTTGAACCTTCCGCACGTCGCGCACGTTTTTATTGCGCCATGGCTTTTGTGCGCCATCCACTTGATCCCATCCCTCTGCTGTGTCAAGGAGAATGGGAAGGGCAACTTCTTACCACCCCTGTTGGGCAAAACGGTTTCGGATATGATCCGATCTTTTTTGTTCCGGATCATCACTGCAGTGCTGCAGAATTGAGCGCTGCCCAAAAAAATAAAATCAGCCATCGTGCCAAAGCCTTAGCACAATTTGTCGTTGCTTTTAAACAAGCTTTCCCAGATGTTACCTAATGACAACATTTGACTCTACGTTGCCACTTTCACTTTATATTCATTTCCCCTGGTGCGTGAAAAAATGTCCTTATTGCGATTTTAACAGCCATACTTTAAAAGGATCTTTACCAGAACAAGAATATATTGACATTTTACTGCAACATTTAACCCAACTGTTGCCATTTACTTTTGAACGCCCTTTAAGCAGCATTTTTATGGGCGGTGGCACACCCAGTTTATTTTCACCTCAAGCCTTTAAGCGTTTGTTAGAAGGAATTAAAGAGCGCTGCCAACTTGTTCCTGAAATCGAAATCACTTTAGAAGCTAACCCTGGAACCGTTGATGGTGATCGCTTTAAAGGATATTTCGATATCGGGATCAATCGGCTTTCGTTGGGGATCCAAAGTTTTCACGACAAACATCTTTTAACTTTAGGACGCATTCATAATAGTGCTGAGGCTAAAAAAGCGATCGCTGCGGTTAAAGCTGCTGGATTTACCAATTTTAATTGTGATCTGATGTTTGGTTTACCTTTGCAAACACCTGAAGAAGGGCTTGCTGATCTCACACAAGCCATCGAATGTGAGCCTACGCATCTTTCTTGGTATGAATTAACTATCGAGCCTAATACTTTTTTTTGGCATCACCCGCCGCCATTACCTGAAGATGACAGCTTGGCAGCTTTGCAAGAACATGGCCAAGCGCTCTTAACCCGTCATGGTTATTTACAATATGAAATTTCTGCCTATAGTAAAAATTTACCTTGCCAACATAATCTGAATTATTGGCAGTTTGGCGATTATCTTGCCATTGGGGCGGGTGCTCATGCTAAGATTACACATATTCACCAACAACAAGTGATCAGATACCATTGCCTTCGGCATCCCAAACAATATATGGAAAGTAACCACGCATTTTTTCAACAACAAAATATTCCAAGTGACCAACTTGCGTTCGAGTTTTGTTTGAATGCACTGCGACTCACCGCAGGCGTGCCAACCATTACTTTTAGCAAGCGGACCGGGCAACCGTTAAGCACCATTCTTCCACCGTTAACTCAAGCTAAAGAAATGGGCTTGCTTTTACCTTTTGATCACCAGTTATGTGCGACACCACACGGGTTCCGTTTTTTAAATGATTTAACCGGACTTTTTTTACCGAATTATGCTTATTCAGATCCAATATGATCCCACCGCTAAAGAGCTCGTCTTAGCAAGCTCTTTATTTGTTGAAAAAAAACCAATGCTGTCATTCATGGTAAAACTCATCAATGTTTTTTCGGGATTTTTGCTGCTGGTTTTATTAATAAAATTAATTCGAATGGGTCTTTTGCCTAGTGAATGGCTTGCCGTGGTTGCAGCTATGGTATGGATCTGGGGCCGCAAACCCTTTAATGAATGGTTATTAATGCAACGAATGAAAAGATCGCCCGTGATTGGGAAAACGCTCACCGTTGAGATTTCACGCAACGGTATTGTTTGGTCTGGCAAAGGTTTAAAACCAGGCGATCTCGATTGGGCTTATATCAAATACATCATGGAAGCACAAAATGGTTTTATTCTTCCCAATCAATTAACGCAATTTTTATGGCTGCCCTTTCGAGGGTTTAAATCACCCGACGATATTAAAGAATTAAGAGAATATCTTAACGAAAGGAAAATTGAGATCCGGCGTTTTCCTAAATGGCGTTGCTAAAAAATCCATTGGATCATAAAAACAACGATCAATAGAAAAAGCAAAGACATTAACGTACCTGCTTTGATAAAATCCCTCACGCTGTATTGCCCAGGTAAACTAATCAATGCATTGGCTTGATGCGTTGGGATCACAAAAGCATTAGACGTTGCCACTGCCACCATTAACGCAAAAGCACGAGGATCTGCATTGACCGATTGCGCTAAATGCACTGCCAAAGGCACTAACACGATGGTGGCTCCCACATTGGATAAAACCAAACTACACATTGAAGCAATCACGCCCAATAAAAATAATAATACCCACTCAGGTGATCCGGTGAATAATTTGAGAATATAAACGCCGATCCAATTTGAGGTGCCGCTTGATTGCACTGCAATCCCCAGTGGGATTAATCCCGCTAATAAGAATACGGTCTTCCAGCTTACGGCTTCGTAAGCATCATCAATGCTGATCACACCCGAAAAAATCATGCCCACCGCACCCACGAGCAAGCCAATGGGCGTTGATAAAATTCCTGATACAATCAAGCCAATAGCTAACAAAAAGAAAAATACGGCGTACCACATTTTTTCGATGTGCATTTTTTTTCGAGGAAAATCTGAAGTCACAATCACAAAATCGGGATTTTTCTGTAATGAGTCCAACGCCTTCCATTCACAAAACATCCCTAAGGTATCACCTGCACGCAGCGACAAACCCGCAGTTTCCTTTTTACCACGCTGCACTTTATCACCACGATGCACTGCGAGCACTTGCATCCCATATTCACGACGCATATGGATATCTTTTAAATTCGTCCCCACCAATTGTGAACTGGGTGGCACGACCGCTTCGCATAATCCAGCATTAGCAAAATTTAATCTTTCTGCAAATGCCGATAAATAAGGCGAAACGCGAAACCCATATTTTTTTGCAAATTCCTGAATTTCTTCTTTGGGGCCAAACATCGCCAATACGCTATTTGCTTTGATCGAAGTGTTGCGCACCGGTGGCATTTGCACAATATTACCCATTTTTAAGCCGATAATAGCAATCGTTGGCGGCAATAATGCTTCCCATTGCCGAACGGTATCATTTGCTAAAGGACTCGATGCTGGTACACGACATTCACAAAAATCAGAGCCAATATGATAAAGTCTTTTAAAATAGGCAGGTGATCCGCCATTCCCAAGTGCAACGCTAACGCTGGGTTCAACTTTAGGCAAAAGCCATCTACTCAAAAATGCAAAATAAAACATGCCACACAATAACAAAACCAGTCCTATCGGAAAAACACTAAAAAGTCCTAAGATAGGTGCATTTTGCCCAAAGCGATCCATCAGGCCGCCAGAATTAATCAAAAGGCTATTTAATAAAATTAAGGGCCCTGTGCCCAACATGGTTAAAGTGCTACCCAAAATAGCACAAAAACTTAGCGGCAATAAAAGGCGTGATTTAGCAATTCCTGTTGCGTGTCGGATCCGCGCTACCACGGGTAGCAATAAGGCGACTGTTCCGACACTTCGTAAAAATCCGGCGCAAAAACCACCGACTCCCATTAATAACAAACGAATGCGACCTTCATTGGTACCACCCAAGCGCATTAACCATGTTGCCATTTTTGCAACAACGCCACTGCGCTCAAGGCCAGCACTGATAATCATCACACCAATTAACGAAATGACTGCGTCGCTGGAAAATCCTAAGAATAATTGCTCTCCGGGAACGAGTTTGGTTAAACCAAGGAGTACTAAAACAAGACAAGCGACCACATCTACCCGTACCATTTCGGTGACAAATAAGAAAATGGTAATAGCGATAATGGCTAATACCAAAAAAATATCAGGTGTTAAGCCAGCAATGCCAAACACGGGGGACCTCTTATCTTTAATTGATAAAGAAAAATACTTTAAATTAAGTATATACCGCTCGCAGTTGAAGATGCGATTTTTTAGTATGAGTGCGAGCGTTATATATTGTTTGTATGCTGCGCGCGGAATGAATCCGCGCTTGCACCAAAGGGGGATAATCGCGATTCTCCCCCTTT
>JBIOEB010000016.1:0-25806 GCA_044445585.1 Candidatus Berkiellales bacterium | reverse complement strand
GAGCGGTTTCTCTTAACCAAAGCTGCTAATTCACTAACAGATAAATAATCTTCTCGAATTTACGTTAAATTTTTTTTTAATTTTGAGATATTTTAGTCCCTTTTGAACCACACGCTGGGCTTTTTCTCTCTTTTTTGTTCTTTACCCTCAGGTGTCCCCTGAGCTGGCTGTTGGACTGGCGATGTACTTGGTTGTTGCTGGCGGCTTGCATCTTGAGCAGGTAGAAAGCCTGGAAGAGGCAAGAACCTTGGCATTGGTCTACCCGCAGGGCTTGGTTGTGGCATAGATGGAAGCGGCCGTTGCCTTGCTTGAAGAAATGGAAGTCCAGGAGGAGGTTCAAAGGCTATTGGTTTTTCTGCTGCGGGGCTAGGTTGAGGAGGAAGAGAATAAGAAGGCTCTTGTAAATATCGGGCTGGTTGCTGTTGGCTTGCTTGACGCGCTGGTAAATAACTAGGAAGAGGTGGCGCAAACATTGGACTTTGTCTGGATTGACTGGGCTTTGGCGGAGGTGAAGAGGGACCCTTAGTTTGAGTAGAACTTCCTGGATTCTCGTCTTGTAATTTCATTTTCCTAAGTTTAACAGATAATAGAGCAGCATCTAACTCTGGCATTTCCTCTTTAGATAATTTCTGAGCTTTCTCTGCAATTCTTTCTCTTGTTTTACATTGTTCAGGTGTTGTACTGGGATATGTCTTTTCATTAAGTTCGAATTTATAACCCAATTTCAGCAAGGCGGCCATTAATTTTATTGCAACATTTTCTTTTGGTGCTTCTATGTTAAAGACAGTGTCTGGGCCCCGGGAGAAACTCATTTCTATGAGGTTTTCAAGGATGTGAAGTAACGCTTCTCCTTGTAGTTCATCAGCTGTCCTTGCCTTTATCGAGGCACTACCATCAAGTTCTTGAATTATTGATAGTGATGCAGCTTGCGTTTGAGTAGCAACTGTAGTGCCTACTATGCCTTTATCCACCAAAGAAGGTTGTTTTGCAACAGGCTGTTGGGCCTTTCTCGCATTGGCATCAGCAATATCCATTATCCTTGCTACTTTCATTTGTTCTAGTTGCTTTTTTCTTGCCTCAATTGCATTTTTTTCTCTTGCCAAGATTGCCATGCGTTTATCTCCATGGGAGACCAATCTTTCATTTTCGATATTAAATGCAATCGCCTTTCTAAAGAAACTTTCTATTTTTTGTCTAGAAGTATTTTCAAAAATCTTTACTCCAGAGGAGGTAACGGCATCTTGATATTTATCTGCAAGTTCAGCCGCCATAACAGCAATGGCCTCCTCTGCAGCAACCTTAGCCTTCTCTGCAGCAGCCTTGGCCTCCTCTGCGGCAACCCTGACATCCTTTTCTTTCTTCTCTGCTGTTTCTTTACCTGGTTGAGCCGACCTTGCGGCTAGTTGATCTTCCCTTGCGGCCAGTTCAGCCTCTCTTGCGGCTAGTTGACCCTCCCTTGCTTCTAGTTTGGCTTTCCTTGCTTTTACTTGAGCTTTCTCTGCCTGTGCTTCAGGAGAGACTTTAAGTCTTTCTTTGTCGGCAATATATATCTTAAGTACAGCTCTTCCAACTTTGCCTAAAGCGCTCATCAATGACCGCACCTGGGTCGTATCACCAGATTTTTTGGAAGCAATATTGGCGTCGCCGATGTTGTTAAACTCGGTTTGGAGTGCTGGAGAATATTTAAGGTCAAAATCACCATAGGTTTTTACTGTGATTTTAGGGTCAAACCCTGGGTAGCTGATGTCTGTAGGTGCGGCGCCTTTATTCATGGTCATGATGATTATCTCCAATCTTTATATTTACAGATTAGTAATAAATTAATACGGAACGATACGCCTTTATGTTTGGAATATCAAGATGAAAGGACTACGAGATCTGGCTTGAATTATTGTATTGCATATTTTGAGAAAAGATCTGTTCCACATTTGCGAAAATATCTTCAGCTGAATGTTCAGATCAAAATAGAAACAAGAAACCAAACTATTACTTGCTCCACTTAAGGAATTGAAATTTTCTCGATAGTATTACAATCTTTCCTGGCAAACGCTGTAATTTTTTCATATTTTTTCAACCGCTTCAACATCACCGTTTGACCTTGAAAAGAAAAACCGAATGCGCTAAGAATAAAAACAAAGTTTAATAGTTTATCTGCAAATAACCTGGTCTTCATCTTGGCAAGAAATTTGTTTCCTTAATGAAATATTCCACCAAGAAGCTTCGCCATATTTCCATGCTTTTTGAACAACGCTAACACCCTCTTTCAAGGCAAGTTTGTCCTAGAATAAATTGGAGATTTCCAACAAAAGAGCCACAACATTTTATCTGGAAAAAAGAATCAGTTTCATTACAAGCTCTTGAGATATTTCCTAACAGGGTGTATGTTGCGAATGGAAATTGGCAGTAGGTCAAATTACGAGGAGATGATCATGTCCAAACATAGCCCAAGTCGTCCAGCAGCCAAAACTTTAGCTGCTCAGCCTCAAGGTAAGGTTCTTACCGAAGAAGACAAATTTGAACGCATCTACAAGCAGTACCAAGTTGATAAAGATCTTCCAAAAGCTTTCCGAGCAACAGGAAGAATAAGAGCTCAATGAAAGAGGCAGGCAGGCTTGTTGTACCAGCCAAAAATAATGAAGAGATCAAAATTGTACAAGCCTGACCCGAATGGCACTAGCCTGACCCGTTTTCCTAAGTATTTCTTGTAAAGGACAATATCATTTCGCACTAGGGTCTCGGGTATACTTGCCCCCTTTCTCTTCACATAGTGAGCGAAGCAGGGTGCTCAGTTAACAATTACCCTGCTATGACCATGAGACGGAAATGTTTAATCTCGTTATAAACGAAATCCACTGCTGTAGCGCCAGCATAAGCCCCAGTAATACCGTTGAAACCCAAACCAACAATTCCATTTGCAAAATACATCCCTAAACCTGCACCCAGCACACCGCCGATGAATGAACCAAGCGGTGTTTCATATCGTTTCACAGGGTTACAGTACCCACAAGATATACCAGGGGATTCTTTCACAAATCCGCCGGAAAAAAGTGTACATTCATATTTATCTAATACTTTCATTACTACCTCTTTTGCTCTTCGCCTTAAAATAGTGATTTTATCAGTACATTTTATAAAGTCAACTATGCGTAGCGCAAGAAGCAGAACAATACAAGATTTTGCAGGAACGAGTGGGATCAGCTGTTAGTAACAAGCTTTACGAAGAAACACTTAAGCATTTTGCAAACAGAGATAAAAAACATTCATCCGTTATTTAATAGGGCATGATTCTTGAAGCTTTCTCATTTGCAGGTGTTGCTATTGTTTAAACTAGTGGATTGTTATCATGCATTTTAGTCGAGTCGAGTCGAAGCGCGAATGTGCGCAGCACACTCTTTGGATGCTACTATGAATTGGTAAGTCTTTATCACGATTGTTAGTTGATAAACATTTGCTCTTTGGAGGATATGTGAGGGTAACAGCACTACCGCTACAACATGGCGATTCTATTGGTATTATTTCGCCTTCGAGCCCTGTTAAGTCTGGATCTTTAGATGCTAGCATCCATTATTTGGATCAAAAAGTAACGATATATTTGTAGGTGTTTGTTAATATTTAATATGAGTCTATTCTTGGAGAGGTAATAATATGACGGAGTCATTTACTGAGAAATCAAAAGAGACGCAGGCCAAGTGGCCTGATCTTAATTATCATCAATGGAAAAGTACCTGTGAGACATTGCATCGATGGATACAGATCGTTGGGAAAATCAGGCTCTCAAAATCACCTTGGGTCAATCACGGCTGGCAGACAACCTTGTATGTGATGGAGAGAGGTTTGACGACTTCGGTGATCCATGATGATAATATTTCCTTTTCGATCGAATTTGATTTCGAAGCTCATGAGCTTCGTATTCCCAGAAACAATGGGAATGTTTTAAGTTTTCCATTAAGATCGGAGTCGGTTGCTGTCTTCTATCAGAGATGTATCAGTGTGTTACTTGAGGCAGGGATCGATGTGAAGATCTTTGATCATCCTAATGAACTTGGTGATGCCCTCCCCTTCTCAAAAGACGAAATTCATTGCACCTATGATCCTCTCTATGCAAATCGCTTTTGGTGTATTCTTCTTCAAGCAGATCGCTTAATGAAGATTTTTCGTTCCCGATATATTGGGAAGGTAAGTCCGGTTCACTTTTTCTGGGGCTCAATGGACATTGCAGTGAGCCGATTTTCCGGAAGACGTGCTCCAGTCCACCCTGGAGGGATTCCGCACTTGCCAGATGTGATTACTCAAGAAGCCTATTCACATGAAGTGAGCAGCTGTGGATTTTGGCCAGGAAACGAAAGTTTTCCAACACCTGCATTTTATAGTTATGCTTATCCGAAACCGGATGGATTTGAACGTTGCTCGGTACCAGAAGGCGCTTTTTACCATGAAACCTTGGGTGAATTTATACTTCCATACGAAATTGTAAAAAATGCTTCGAATCCAGATAATCTTGTTTTTGAATTTTTTCAGAAAACTTATGAGGCTGCAGCGGAATCAGGTCGCTGGCCTCGCGATATTTTAGAGAATAGCACGTGCTTGGAGATTTTACAGAAAAAATCACATTGCAAGTCTTGGTAGGTTGATTCGCTAAAAGAAATAATAAAACTTACTTTTTGGGGATGTTATCATCTGCAAAATCCGATGATAGACCCCATAGACCGTTCTCCCCTTTCTTCCCTAGGGCGGATCCCCTTTAGATACACGAATGGCTCCTCTCATCGATCGCATACCTGGCCGGTAGCTATAAATACTATACTCCCTCGAACTTCAGCCAAATCGCTCCGCCAAAGGCACATTTGGCTGTTCTTTTGATATAAACCAGCCAAATGTATAAAATAAATTGACATTTGGCTGTTGTTATATCATAATCCAGCCAAATGTTGGAGGTTTGATGTGGTCACAATTATAGCCAGAGAAGCTGAACTTGAAAGACTAGAACGGTTATATAATTCAGACAAAGCTGAATTCCTTGCTATTTATGGTCGACGACGTATTGGCAAAACCTTTCTAATTAGCCAATATTTTAAAGATAAGGGTATCTATTTTGAGGTGACGGGAGTTAAAAACGGAAAAAAAGATAGTCAATTGAAAAAATTTCATCGTGAATTTTGTCGACTTTTCCCCTCCAAGGCAAATACCCCACACCCCAAAGATTGGGATGAAGCATTTGCAAGGCTACAGGGACAGATATCGCAAATTAACAAGCAAAAAGTGATTATTTTTTTGGATGAATTGCCTTGGCTCGCCACATTAAAGTCTCAATTAGTTCAAGAATTAGACTATTATTGGAATCGTCATTTTTCACGAATGAATAATGTATTGCTTATTATATGTGGTTCTGCTGCCGCTTGGATGATAAGAAAAATAATTCAAAATAAAGCAGGTTTATACGGTCGACTAAGTGATCACATTTGCTTGCAACCTTTTAAACTCCATGAAACGCAAGCGTATTTGCAATCCAAAGGGATACAATTGGAAAGAAAACAAATCGTTCAATTATATATGGCCATAGGGGGAATTGCAAAATACCTCAGTTTTGTCAGACCTGGAGAATCTGCAGCACAAGCGATAGATCATATGTGTTTTACTATTCAAGGGCCTTTGTTTTCAGAATTTAATGAATTATATTCTTCACTTTTTGGTAAAGCAGAATATCATATAAAAATTGTTCGTGCACTTGCAAAAAAACGACATGGATTAACACGAGAAAGTCTTTTAATGTTACTGAAGATTAAATCGGGTGGACAAGTCAGCACAATTCTTAATGAGCTAGAAAATTCTGGTATCATAATGACTGTTAATAAATTTGGCGCTAAAATTAAAGAAGCTTCCATTATTTTAATTGACGAATATTCTTATTTTTATTTGAACTGGATTGAACCTGTAAAACGAGAAATACTACACGATGCCCAAACTAATTATTGGCAAAAAATAAGTGCCAGTAGTTCTTGGCAATCGTGGTCAGGTTTTGCTTTTGAAACAATTTGTTTGAAACATATCAAAAATATTAAGGCATCGCTTGGATTAGCAGCGGTTACAACCTCCCATTCACAATGGTCATATATACCCCAAGATAATACAGAGGATGGTGCTCAAATAGATCTTATCATTGATAGGGCGGATAACTGTATTAATCTATGTGAAATAAAATTTTGCCAAGGGGAGTTTAATATAACAAAAGAATATGCAAAGAAATTATTGAATAAGAAAGAAATATTTCGAGAACAAACAAAAACTAAAAAAACAATTTTCATCACAATGATTACCCCCTATGGCGTCAAAAAAAATCAACATTATATTGGATTGGTCGATAATGAACTTACATTGGATGATTTATTCTAATACAGCTGCTGCTGTAGAAAAAGGCTGGATAGATGAGCGCGAAGGGGTGTTTGCAGTGTTGACAACGATCCATCGTGCAGGTGCTGTCGTTCGAAAAAATCTTTAGATAACACTGAGAATGGTTTTTGGTATGCTTCAATTCATTAAGGAAATTCAACATGCGAAAGTTATACTTATTATTCTCTTTGTTATTTTGCTTTTCTACTCATGCTGGAAATAGCCCTCAAGGGAACCAATTCATTTTGGTAATAACTCCTGATGGTGATGCAAACCAAGGCCTGCTTCAACGATACCAACGTCTTTCCAATACCCATCAATGGAACACCGTGGGAAATCCCATGTCGGTGCTGGTTGGAAAAAACGGAATGGCCTTGGGATTTGATTTTAATAACGATTCAATTAAATTACCTATTAAAAAAGAAGGTGATGGCCGTACGCCCATGGGGATTTTTAATTTGGGTCCGGCGTTTGGATTTGATAAAACATCTTCTATAGCTAATTTTGATTATTTACCAATTAATGAAAAAACCGTTTGTGTAGATGATCCACAATCACATTATTACAATCAAGTATTAGATAGTTCCACTATTTCCAAACCCGATTGGCATTCTCAAGAAGACATGCACAAAATTTCGGTTTATAGGTATGGAAGCATCATTCAATATAATAAAGATGGTAGAACACCGGGGGCCGGCTCTTGTATTTTCATTCATTTATCGACTTCCCACACTACTGGAACTTTAGGTTGCGTTGCCATGGATGAAGCAAATCTAAAAATCTTGCTTGCTTGGCTAAACAAAACCCAAAATCCCACAATTGGCTTATTTACCAAATCAGTATACAAAGAAGTTCGTGATAAACATGATCTACCCCAAATCTAAAACAGTGAACGGGCCAAATGCGGCGTATTGGTCATGATCCCTTTAACCAAGTTGCCACTTCTTTAGCATAATAGGTGACGATCATATCGGCACCTGCACGATGGATCGCTGTCAACACTTCAAACACTCCTTTGCGCTCATCTACCCAACCTTTTTCTGCAGCAGCTTTAATCATGGCAAATTCACCACTGGTATGATAGGCACATAATGGCATTTCCGGAAAAGTCTGTTTGACGCGTAAAATAATATCTAAAAAGGCATGTGCTGGTTTGACCATTATAATATCGGCACCTTCCGCAATATCGAGGCTACATTCTCGAAGAGATCCATGGGCATTGCCAATATCTAATTGATAGGTGCGACGATCACCGAATTTAGGTGCTCCTTCTGCTGCCTGGCGAAATGGCCCATACATCGAGGAAGCAAACTTGATGGAATGACACAGAATGGGAATATGAGAATACCCTGCTGAATCTAATCCTTTACGAATGGCTTGTACCATGCCATCCATATTACCGCTTGGCACCACCATTTCGGATCCGGCTTTAGCGTGACTAATTGCTTGTTTTGCTAACAATTCGAGGGTTTTATCATTATCCACCATCACTTCACCCTCGCCATGCGGGTGCAGAACGACACCACAATGACCATGATCGGTATATTCACAAAAACAAAGATCGGTCATCACTAAAAGATTCGGCGCAATTTTTTTTATGACGGGGATCGCCGTTTGAATAATGCCACTATCAGAATAAGAATCTTCGCCCAAGGGATCTTTCCGTGCCGGGATCCCAAATAACATCACATTTTTGATCCCTAAAGATTGATAATCAGAAATTTCTTCTTCGAGTCGATCGACGCTGATTTGATAATGCCCTGGCATGGAGGAAATAGGATTTTTAACATCTGAGCCATGGCGAATAAATAAGGGCAAAATAAGCTTGCCGACATCAAGGCGAGTTTCTCGGACTAAATCTCGAATGTTAGCGCTTTGGCGCAATCTCCGGAGACGCGTTGTTGGGAATTGTCCGTTGGGGTTATTCATAATGACACCTCTTACCAGCAGATTTAAATTAAGCTAGAATACTTAAGCATCCAAATCAGGATGTTGTGATTTTAAGTCATCGTTCAGAGGAATCAAAGGATTTGCACCCTCCTGAAACAAATCTTGATATAATTCGTTTAATCTAACCAAAAAATCTAAATCAAAATCCGCTTCTTTGTGAATTTGCAATGACATGAGCACATCCAATCAACTGTGGTGTCGATCTTAAAAAATAAGTGTAAGATAACTTAATCATGTGTTTTTCATCCCGTTAAAGCGACAGTTCGTCGGAAATTATTAACAACCCCACTCAACCAGGGTATTCTGTTACTAATTTTTTTAATGAAACAGGCTTTTTATGAAACGATATGGCCCAGGTTCAATTTTTTTCGACATTGAACCGCAAGATGAACAGGAAGAGGTTGCCGCTTCTAACCCTTCCAAACGTGCTAGAAGAGATCAGCATCCAGGGCTTGCTTTACCCTTACCTTTTGCCCCTGTTGAAGTGCGACAAAATGTGCTCACACAGTGTTTTGAAGATTTAATTCGGTTGACACCTGATGAGAATGTTGTCATCAATCCTGAAAAACTTCAGGCTCTCGTTCATTTTTTAAAGTGTTGTCCGCTTCATGATCTTAATTTTAAACAACGATTGACCAGCGGGTGCTACCAAGGTCAAACCCTAGAGTGGACTATTTTAGGAATGGCTGCAAATGGTCAACCTGCTCCTTTAGAGATCCTCATTAGTAAAATAGAAGCCTCATCAATTGATTTAAACACTTATCCCCTGGATGGGCCATTTCAAGGACAAACCGGTTGGCTATTATTATCCCTGGTTGCCGAAACGGCTCCCCAATTGTTTATAAAGATCTGGTCAAAAATAAAATTACCTCCTCTTACCCCGGTTGAGCCATCCATGCTTTATTTTTTAACACGTGCCGCTATCAGAAACCCTGAACTCAGATCCCTCATCGACGATTTAAGGCTGTATATTCCAGATCTCTATAATTCCGCAACTCTTGCTAGCAAAAACCCTTTTACCTTTCAAAGTATTGGTGATTTATTTATCGAAAGTGGCGATGAATGGGGAATTACTTTATTTCTTAGCGTTCGACTAGACAATCTCAAATTCGAGCCTCGGAGATCAGTCATGCCACCCTTGCGTGCTTTACCTGGTTTGATGCTTTCCGAAGTGCCGCAACCTACCTTTCCTTTATATAGTAGTCAATACAAATTGCTGCAAAATTTTCTTCAAGCCTATCAATCCCAAGATATTTTCCTGATTAAGCAAGAGTTGATGCGAAAAACAAATGGACATGCTTTGCTATGGTATTTTGTGCAAGCTGCAATTCATCATCAGATTTTTCGCAATTTGATAGAAAAACTAATGTCTGATGACTTTACTTGCTTTTTATTTAGTGCAGAAATGCTTCATGAAACATCGAATGGGAGCCGAAGTATGCAACAATTACTTCAGGAATGCCCAGACGGTTGGGGTAGGCATATACTGGCATTAATCGAAAAGAATCAATTTATTCAACTACAACGGGTAATGGAAGGTGTAAATATATCGGATCTAGAACCGACTCCTGCTATGGCAAGTATTAACGAAGGAAGTGAAGGGGATGTTGATAGCGATAGAATGGATTTAGATCTTCCTTTCGACTTTGAAACGGAGCCTGATGATCAACTTGAGCACACTGAGAGGGCTCATAAACCAAAACATCCACGTGGCCCCTAATCACTTCGATAGGAATTATTTATGAAACGCAGTTTTTCTCAAAATTTTAATCCCTTTGATGATGATGAATCGAGTAAACGTCAACGAAGAGAAAACGCTTTTCCAACAACGCTTACCTCTGGATCTGATCAATCTTTTGAGGAAGAAATGCAGGATCTTATTAAAAGATTTAAAGCTCTTTCTTTAGAAGATGACTCAACCTCTTCTGAAGCAAGTTTGGATACTTCTGAAGAAGCACTCGCAGGTGTTCCTTCTTCTGCAGAAGCGCTAGTTTCTGCGAGGGTATTATCCCGTAAACGTAAATTATCATTATCCCGTGAAGATCAGCCAGAAGATCTTGACATGCCTTCAGCTAAACGTTTAAAAACATCCCGATCCCCTTTACAAAATAAGCTGCTGCAAATGTTTATTGCGTTTTTGCCGACTACTATTATGCAACCAATATTCCCCGTTCACAGACTGCGGTATCAATTACTGCAAGAATTTTTGGCCAGCAATGACTTAAATGCCATTGATTTTAACGATACTTTCGACGAAGGTCCCTTCAAAGATCAATCGCTTATTTGGGTAGTTTGTGCGCTCGCCGCCTCGCGACATATTCACCCTTTACAAATCATTTTTAACAAATTAAGTGATGATAAGATTAGAAGTTTAAAGTTGAAAACACAGCCTGGCTCTGGCTCATTTGCGGGTGAAAATAGTTGGTGGTTATTAGGTTGCGCAGCGGGTTTTGGTGATCATCCTTTTGGATTATGTCTTAATAAGATGTCAGAGAAATTAAGAAGTACCACACCAACAAATCAATTATTCACTCTATCTACATTAGCACAAAAAGTAAACCGCCATTCTCTGTTATGGCTTATTACTCGAGCTGCAACCCAATTTCGTGTTTTTCGAGATCTCATTGAAGATATTATCAACGATGAAGCTTTTTCGGTTTTATTTTATCGCAAGTCACTTCATGAAAAATCCGACGGCTGGTTAAGCATGTATGAATTGTTTGAACAATGCAAAGATAGCTGGGGTCTAAAAATGTTTGCAAAGGTTCGTCAAATTCATACTCAAGACATCTCACCCCGTAGTACTAAGCGCAAAGAAATAAGTGAAGATACGGTTTCCGATGGGGAATCTTGTGAAACAATTAAAAGCCCTGAGAAAAAATTAAAAAGAAATTAATGATTTATTCTAATCCATAGAGGTTTAAACTATGAAACGTGGATTTTCTGCTGTTAACAAAGGCGACGAAGACGCTCCCGTGAGCGCTGTCAATCCAGACGATCAAGGTGATGCCACCGCTGATAGATCCCCTAAGCGTTTTCGCGGTTCACCTCCCCCAGATGCTTCACCCCAAATTGCGCAAAGTCTTGCCCCACTGAATCAAATCGTTCTGGCTCAGATTTGTGAGCAAATTTTATATTTAGACCAAGGCAAATATTTCATTTCGAGCGAAAAGGTTGATGAACTTAATAAGTTTTTTGATCCTCACAGATTTAACGAATTAAATGGAATGAATTATCATGAACATCTTACCGTTGGCCCTTTTGAAGGCTGTAGTATTGCGTCATTTCTTCTCTGGTTAGCCCTTCAGCATCCTATGCCATCCGAGATGGATGAAACGATATGGGATATATTAATGCTCAAATTAACACCCGAAGATCTTTATGTCCAACGAGATGACAACGGTAGAAATCTCCTTTGGTTATTTACCCAAGCCGCCGTTAGGGATCTTCCTTTGCGCCCTATTATTGATGTACTAAAAAAAAGGATACCACATCTTTATACCTCATTGTTCCATATGGCAGGAAGTACTGCCCTTGAGCGGTTACTGATGGAAAATGACGATGAGTGGTGTCGTAATTTAGTGAAGGAAGCAAAGCAAGATGGAATTGATAAGCTGATGGCCATGCTTGAAGCCACTCATTTAGATGAGGTTGATCAATTTGCACGAGCGCTGATGCCGCCCACATTATTCTTAAGAGAGTTGAGACCATTCGGCACACCAACCCCTTCTGCACCGCCGTTAAGTGATGAGGAAAAGAGTGAACATGAAGATGGAGTTAAAGTTATTTTTGAACCTGCTGATGTACCTTTTATTATGTAAAGTTTAAAACCAAAGTTTTTAAAAAGGGGATTGAAAATGTATGCTCCGGCAAAATCTGAATCTTTTGTGAAAGTATTTTTCAATGGTTTGGCACTTGGAATAAGTTATTTATTTCATCGTTGTTCCTATTTTTTAGCTGAATGGACAGCAAATCGGCTTAGCAGTTCACATGCGCAATCAGAGGGACAGGATAATTCACCATCGCTAACAAAGACTGGCTTTGTTCTGGTATTTATGTCTTTTTTCTCCCTGGCATTTATGGCACTTATTTCACTTTATAAGCGGATCCTAAAAGCGCTTGAAAGAAAATCCGAAGCCAAATATGCTGAAATTGCAGCACCATTGATCCGAGAACGTCGAGATCTGGAAACGTACGTTGCAGGTATAACCAATGAATTAGATAGACGGGAGCGGAAAAGTGGTTTTGCCAGCTTAGAGTTTGATGAAGCAGGGCAAATGCTCCCAGCAATAGAAGCTAACACGCCTATGACTTGCAATCGTCTTTTTGGAGTGTTAGTGGCTAGAGTACCGTTTTTTGGCCACCTTATTTCCTTCCTTTGTGGCCTATTAGCATTTTTCAGTTACCGCAGAGCGATTAATCTATTTGGAACAGAGAATGAAAGCATATCTGAATCACTCGGTGTGAGTTCCGAGGGGGTAGGTGCTTTTCGTGCAGCGGTTTCAACTGTTTTAAATACAAATGATGCCGTTATACATACATTTGAATTTCTCAGGCGTCGCGATGAGCTTGCTCGATATGTTGCTGCGGCTAGAATTAACCCTGCTCGCAGTATTGGGGAAATGCTAGGTGAAGGGCAGCATATCCCTGAAGGTGGAACTCAAGATGGCCTCAATCAAAGAATGTTGCATCAATAATTATGTCTAGCAAGGATCCAGTGCGGTATTTCGCAAGATTTAGGTTATCAGACATAAAACCAAACTGGATCCCGGATATTTTGCTACGCAAAATTCCGGGAAGACATGTTGCTTAGAATTAGAGTATGTTCGTACTTAAAAAGTAGGTAATAACTCAGGCATGCTCTTTAAAATGATTCACAATTTTTACCTCTCGCAATTCCCGCGGCATCGAAAAAGCCATGTTTTCTTCGATCCCGGTTAACTCCGCAATGGTTTCAACGGCAAAATGCGCTTTGACGGCTTGGATCACTTGCTGGATTAAAATATCGGGCGCAGACGCCCCAGCTGTGATCCCAATAGATTTTACTTGTGTAAACCATTGCCAATCAATTTGCTCGGGATGATCAATTAAATAGGCTGGCGTGCCAAGATCTTCTGCCAATTCGCGTAGGCGACTTGAATTAGAACTGTTGACTGAACCAACCACTAAAACGACATCCGATTGTTTCGCCAATTGCCTGACGGCATCCTGACGATTTTGTGTGGCATAGCAAATATCATCGCGCCGTGGCCCTTGAATTAAAGGAAATTTTTGTTTTAACGCCGTAATAATTTGTTGCGTATCTTCAACCGAAAGCGTAGTTTGTGTCACGTAAAATAAATGCTCGGGATTTTTAACGTGTAATTTTTCAACATCTACCAGATTTTCAACCAGATAAATCCCGCCATCCTGGTTTTTGTATTGTCCTAAGGTTCCTTCTACTTCGGCATGTCCGGCATGACCGATCAGCACGCATTCATATCCTTTTTTACTTTGCCTCACCACTTCCATATGCACTTTGGTCACTAATGGACAAGTGGCATCTAACACGACTTGAAATTGACGACGCTCTGATTCTTCGCGCACCTGTTGGGATACGCCATGAGCACTAAAAATCACCACGCTGAGATCGGGGATCTGAGATATATCGTCAACAAAAATAGCGCCTCGTTCTTTTAAGGCATCGACCACAAATCGATTGTGGACTACTTCGTGACGAACATAAATTGGCGGGCCAAATTTTTCGATCGCGGCTTCGACAATATCAATTGCTCGCTCGACGCCAGCACAAAAGCCGCGTGGATTGGCTAAGTAGATAGTGATAGGTTGCATAATTACCTCAATATTTATATTCTTGATGGGACGGCACAGCAAAATCCCTCTGCGCTACGCGCGGTCTCCCTTTTTCAAAGGGAGACTAATGTCGCTTCGCGACAGATCCTTTTCCCCTACAAGCTTTTTGGAGCTAGACACCGAGAGGGCACCCCTACAAGCTTTTATCATTAAACATAATCGTTTTAATCATCAGCAAAGCACCGATCGTGACAAAGCTATCGGCCAAATTAAAAGTATACCAATGCCAATGGCCAATATAACAATCGATAAAATCAATCACAAACCCGTGATAAAAGCGATCAAATAAATTTCCCAACGCGCCACCAAAGATCAGCACTAAACCAATACCACTATAGCGATCGTCCATCGGTGTTTTAATTAACCAAATCCCCATTACCAAACAAATCATGATAATGACCGCTAATAAAACAAGTGGCATCAAGCCTGATTGCTGATTAAAGAAACTAAAGGCAATACCATGATTGTGGGCTAAAATAAATTTCAAACCCGGGAAAATAGGGACGATTTCACCAAAAGTTAAGTAATGTAAAATTAACCATTTGCTGATTTGATCGAGTAAAAACACCAATGGAACCCAAAGCAACCACCCTATTCCGGGAAAGCGTAACAGAGGTATAGTGGAACTAGGCATAATGTCGATCCTCCCCTTCTTGGGTTGAGATATTCGTCACGCAACGACTACAGATCTCAGGATATTTTGCATTTTGATTGACGTCTGGCCGGTGATGCCAACAACGGACGCATTTTTCATATTGACTGGGTGCAACGGCCAACCAAAGATTCGGTAAATCGGTTTCTTCGGCCGCCGTGCCCCGCTCTTCAGCGGATTTAACAATGGCCTCTGATGTGATGAGCACAAAACGTAATTCATGTTTTAAGAGCTTAAGCTGCTCGTATAATTCCCCTTTGGCGTAAAGTGTCACTTCCGCATCTAAGGGCGCACCGATTTTCCCTTGCACACGCTGTTTTTCTAACGCTTTATTCACACACTCACGAACCATGATCATCTTTTGCCAAAATGCATCGTTCATCGCATGCTTGTCGGAAAGACGTGGCAAATTTTGCTGCCATTGTGCTAAAAATACGGTTTTTTCTACGGTGCCTGGCAAATGCTGCCAAATTTCTTCAGCGGTGAAGCTTAAAATGGGCGCTAACCAACGGGTGATAGCATGAGCAATTAAATACATCGCTGATTGCGCACTGCGCCTGGCCTGTCCATTGGCTGTAGTGGTGTATTGTCGATCTTTAATCACATCTAAATAAAAGCTGCCTAATTCTACGACGCAGAAATTATGGATCTTTTGATAAATTTGATGAAACTGATAAGTCTCGTAAGCCGTTAAAATTTCTGATTGTAAGCGTGCCGCGCAGTCGACAATCCACGCATCTAACGAGATCATTTTTGTGCTTTCAATTAAATGATCCGGCGTAAAACCATGAAGATTTGCTAATAAAAAGCGCATGGTATTGCGAATACGCCGATAGGCATCCGACATGCGATTTAAAATTTCGTCGGAGACATGAATTTCATTTTTATAATCGGTAGAAGCAACCCATAAACGCAACACATCGGCGCCTAAGGTTTTGACGACTTTATCGGGTGCAATCACATTGCCTAAAGATTTAGACATTTTGCGCCCTTGTGCATCGACGGTAAAACCATGCGTGATCACGGTGCGATACGAGGCGGTGCTATTCATGGCAACACTACTTAATAACGCCGATTGAAACCAACCTCGATATTGATCAGAGCCTTCTAGGTAAATATCTGCTGGGAATTGCAATTCCTGGCGTAATTTAAGCACGGCTTCGTGACTCACACCCGATTCAAACCACACATCAAGCACATCGTTTGCTTTACGATACTGTGTTATATCAGCAAAAGGTAATTCATGAATATCAAACTCATACCACGCTTCAATGCCATGCTGCTCAATGCGTTTAGCAACTTGTTCGATGATCTCATTCATTTGCGGATGCAATTCACCCGTTTCTTGATGGATCACTAAGGCTAATGGAACACCCCACGTTCGCTGACGAGAAATACACCAATCAGGACGACCCTCGATCATCAAGCGCATCCTGGATTGACCCCACTCTGGCACCCATTTTACTTTATCGATTGCTTCTAAAGTGTGTTGACGTAAATTTTTATTTTCCATACCAATAAACCATTGCGGCGTTGCACGGAAAATAATCGGTGTTTTATGGCGCCAACAATGCGGATAACTGTGAACAATTTTACCCGCATGCAATAAATTATTATTCTCTCTTAAAATTTCAATGATTTTATCATTGGCTTTAAAAACAAATAGCCCGCCAACTAAGGGCGTTTTTTCATAAAAACAACCATTATTACCAACGGGATTATCAATAGCTAATCCATATTGTAACCCGATTAAATAATCTTCCATCCCATGCCCGGGCGCGGTATGGACTGCTCCTGTCCCTGCATCGACAGTAATATGCTCGCCCAACACAATGGGAACAGTTCTATCGTAAAAAGGATGCTTAAGCCGCAGATGTTCTACTTTTTTACCGATAAAAGTGGCAATGATTTCATGTTCATCACAATCAATACGTTTAAAAAATTCTGCTAATAATTCATTAAGCACAACCACGGTATCAACACGTTGCCCCACCTTGACTTTCACCAACACATATTCCAGATCAGGATGCAGCGCAACCGCTTGGTTGGCAGGTAATGTCCAAGGGGTTGTCGTCCAAATCACCACGCTAATATCCGCTAGTGACTCCGTGACGCCAATCGCCTTTAAAAAGGCAACGGGATTAGCGATATGAAACAACACATCGAGCGAAGGAGATTCTTTGTTTTGATATTCTACTTCCGCTTCGGCCAAGGCTGAACCACAATTCACACACCAATGAACCGGCTTTGATCCGGGGTGAATATAATTTTTCGTTAAAATTTTGCCAATCGATCGCACTACTTCGGCTTCATAACGATGATCCATCGTTAAATAGGGATGTTGCCAATCCCCTAAAATGCCAAGACGAATAAAAGAAGCTTTTTGCAGCGCGACTTGGCTGGTGGCATAGTCGCGACAAGCTTGACGAAAATCTTTTGGCGTGACATCGACATTGGCTAAACCAATTTTTTTCTCGACATTGACTTCAATGGGTAAACCATGGCAATCCCACCCCGGTATGAGTGGCGCATCAAAACCGCTTAAGGTTTTAAATTTAATAATGATATCTTTTAAAATAGTCGTCACCGCGTGGCCAATGTGAATATCCCCATTGGCATAAGGTGGCCCCATGTGCAAAACAAATTTTTGCTTGCCCGCGCACCCTTGACGCACTGTTTGATAAAGATTTTCTGCTTGCCATTTGGCCAGCATCTCGGGTTCCCGTTGCGCTAAATTTGCCCGCATCGGAAAAGCCGTCGTCGGTAAATTAAGCGTGTTTTTATAATCGGTGTTACTCATATTGCTATACATTCCTTAGCGGCTTCGATATCACGATGTATTTGTTGCTGTAACTCATCTACGTTTGCAAACCGTTGTTCGTCACGAATTTTACGTAAAAATTCAACCTTAAGACGTTTACCATATAAATTGCCTGAATAATTTAAAAGATGAACTTCCACCCATGGATGCTTTCCGTCTACCGTAGGGCGAGTCCCCACATTGGCTACACCATAATATTTTTGCTGATCAATCATTTGCTGCGTCACAAAAACCCCTTTAAAAAGCGTTTGATCTTTTTTAAGCGGCAAATTTGCGGTCGGGAAACCTAAAGTGCGGCCCCTTTTATCGCCAACAACAATATGCGCACCAATACTAAATGGCCTGCCAAGTAACGCATTGACACGAGGCAGATCCCCCTGCAATAAATATTGCCGGATCAGCGTACTGCTAATTTTACGATCCTCGGTTTGCATGATTGCTAAAGGCTCAACGACCATATCAAATTGCTTTGCTTCGTGCTGTAACAATGCAACATTACCGCTTTGTTTGAACCCAAAACGAAAATCTTCCCCTACAATCATATGCTTAACATTTAAACGCTTCACCAGAATATTTTCGATAAATTCTTGGGGCGACAGTCGAGAAAAAGCGGCATTAAAGCGCAAACAAATAATTCTTGCCACACCCCATTCGGCTAACAGCTCGACTTTTTGTCGTAAGGACGTTAAACGTAACAATGACTGTTCAGGTCGTAAAAAGGTTTGCGGCAAAGGCTCAAAAGTAATGATCGCAGCAGGAAGTTTGAGCACCTTCGCTTTTTGTACGAGCTGCTCGACGATTTTGCGATGAGCAATATGCAAACCATCAAAGTTACCAATCGTCGCCACGCAAGGTGAAAGCCTGGTTGGAAAATCTCGAAGGAGTTTGACATGGGGGAATGGTTTACGCATGTTGTAATCGCATATGGGCATAACGCAACCCACTTAACCATAACAATCCAAAATAAGTCACCATTGCAATCATGATTAAACTGAGCAAGGTCATAAAACGTTCGGTTGCACCCCATTCAAGCCACGCACTGATGTCAGGAGAAAACCACCAAATCACCACTGCCATAGCACTATTTGCTAGCATTAAACGTAAAGCAAAACTCATCCAACCTGAGATGGGAATATATATTTTTTGCCGCAATAATGCCCATAATAAAATCAAAACATTGCAAATAGAAGAAAGCGAAGAGGCTAAAGCTAAACCCGCGTGCGCCAATGGCCCAATTAAAAGGGCATTCAAGATCACATTGAGCACCATGGCAAAGATGGCAACTTTCACCGGGAATTTGGTGTTTTGCCTCGCATAAAACGCCGAGACTAATATTTTGACGACCAAGAAGCAGACTAATCCTAAAGAAAGCGTCAATAAACTTTTTGCGGCCATGATGGCATCGCGTGGCAAAAATCGCCCGTATTGAAAAAGTGTGACCATTAATGGGCCCGTCAACAACGTTAATCCCACCGTGGCGGGGATCCCGATCAATAAAATCCAACGAAAAGCCCAATCGAGACTGGCGGAAAATCCCGAATGGCTTTTTTCGGTATACTCTTGAGAAAGATGTGGCAACACCACCGTTGCTAAGGCGACACCAAAAATACCAATGGGAAATTCTAATAAACGATCAGAATAATAAAGCCAGGTTAAACTACCCACCGGTAAAAATGAAGCAAAAATCGTATCGACCAATAAATTCACCTGCATCACCGAAGCACCCACCAGTGCAGGCACCATGAGAGTCATGATCCGCTTTACGCCAGGATCATGCCAACCCCACGCAGGGGAAGGTAATAAAGCAAGTTTCGCTAAAAAAGGCGCTTGAAAAAGAAGTTGTGCTATTCCTGCTAGCAACACGCCCCAGGCTAAGGCTTCGACCGGCTCGGCAAAATAGGGGCTCAGTAAATACGCTGCAAAAATCAAACTAAAATTTAAGAGCACGGGGGTAAAAGCAGGCACCGCAAATTTGCGATAAGCATTTTGGATCCCACCAGCAAAAGCGGTAAGCGAAATAAAAAAGATATAAGGGAAAGTCAATTGCAATAATTGACAAGCTAAACCAAAGCGGTGATCTTCGATTTGAAAACCCGGCGCAAAAATGTGCACAAAAAACGGTGCAAACACCACACCGATAAAAGAAACCGCTAACAACACTAAACTCAGCACGCCGAAAACGCGATCCACTAAGACTTTGACTGCGATAGGTTCTTGCGTTGCGCGATATTCACTCAGCACTGGCACAAAAGCTTGCGAAAAGGCGCCTTCGGCAAATAAGCGGCGCATAAAATTGGGAATTTTAAATGCCAATAAAAAGGCGTCGATCCCGGCGCTGGCCCCAAAGATATTTGCCACCACCATATCGCGAAGAAAACCAACCACCCGCGACAGAAAAGTCATAAAACTTACTGTTGTTGTCGATTTAAGAAGTTGTTCGCTCTTCTTTTTTTCGCCTATTTCCACATTTTGCATATTTTGCATCTAAAGCCCATTTATCGTTTTATTTTGACTGCCATTTTGGCTGCCCTTTTGGCCACCATTTGAACAGTCATGCCATCTACCATTGACATCTGGCCCTAAAGTAGCGATTATTGCAAATTTTACCTCGTCTGTAACGATAACAAGGAGCATTTCCTTTGGCTAATACCAAACAAGCGGCTAAGCGTGCACGTCAGGCAGAAAAGCATCGTATCGACAACAAGTGGCAAGTATCCAGAATGAGTACACACATAAAACGTGTATTGACTGCTATTGAAGGTAAAGATGCCACTGTTGCTAAAGCAGAATACCAATCAGCGGTTTCATTGATTGATCGGCTCGTCAACAAAGGGTTAGTACATAAGAATAAAGCAGCTAGGCATAAGAGTCGGCTGAGTAAGCATATTCATAGTATATAAGGACGGGACGACACAGAGGTCGTCCCCTACAAGACACCCGACCGGACGACAGAGGCACAGTCCCCTACAAGCAAAGTGGATCGAGGTTAGTTTCCGGCTCGTTTTTGCTCTGCTTTTGCTCTTGCAAATACGCCATCACTTTTTCACAAAGATTATCTAATCCCATTTTCGTTAAGGCTGAAATCGCAAATACTGAGCCTTTATACGATAGTGCCTGAACAATCCGATTAATTTCGGCTTGCCCTTCTTCTGGTAACAGACAATCCATTTTATTAAAAACTAACCAGCGCGGTTTTTGCAGTAATTGTTCACTAAAAGCAGCGAGTTCTTGCTCAATAGCGCGAATATTGTCAACCGGATCGGATCCATCCCACGGTTTAATATCCACCAAATGTAATAATATTGTTGTGCGGCTTAAGTGCTTTAAAAATTGGATCCCAAGACCTTTTCCCATCGCAGCTCCGGGAATAAGGCCAGGAATATCGGCAATCACAAATCGACGTTGTCCTGATAATGACACAATGCCAAGGTTAGGATATAAAGTCGTAAACGGATAATCAGCTACTTTTGGTTTAGCCGAAGACACCGATCGGATCAAAGTAGATTTGCCGACATTTGGAAAGCCTAACAATCCTACCTCAGCAAGTAATTTAAGCTCTAAATGTAGTTCACGATGGTCACCGAGTTTGCCAAGTGTTACTTTTCGCGGAGAACGATTGGTCGAACTTTTAAAATTCACATTTCCTAATCCGCGCGCGCCTCCTTTTGCAATCAACACCCGCATATTTGGTGTGATCATATCGGCTAATATTTCGTTGGTTTCAGCATCGCGGATCACTGTTCCTACAGGCACTTTAATAATACAATCTTCGCCACTGGCGCCGCTTTTTTCACGCTTCGCACCCGCTTCACCATTTTGCGCCGCGAATTGGGTTTGATAGCGAAAATCCGTTAAAGTATTAAGACCCGTGTCTGCTTCTAAATAAACATCGCCGCCACGACCGCCGTCTCCGCCATCGGGTCCACCCAAGGGAACAAATTTTTCACGGCGAAAACTTGCAGAGCCGTCCCCTCCTTTGCCGGCTTGTACTTTAATAATGGCTTCGTCGACGAATTTCACAGTAATGCCTTTTGAGTTTGATCAAATCTTGAATTTCAGTTTCCGCACAAATAAAAAACCCCTGACTAGTTGAGGGGTTTTGGAGAGATTGAAAGAATTAATTATTACGCTTCAGCAGGCTCTTCAGGAACAACATTCACGACGTGATTTTGTCTTGGCCCTTTCGTAGCAAATTGAACACGACCTGAAACTTTTGCGTATAAAGTATCATCTTTACCTTGGCCAACAAATAACCCAGGGTGAAACTTCGTACCACGTTGACGAACAATAATGCTACCTGCATGAACCCACTGCCCACCAAAGGCTTTAACGCCTAAATAACTTGGGTTGGAATCACGACCGTTTCGTGTACTACCACCCGCTTTTTTGTGTGCCATAATGTTTTATCCTTGAATGCCAGTAATTTCAACTTCTGTAAACCCTTGGCGATGGCCTTGAGTACGGCGATACCCTTTGCGGCGACGCATTTTGAAAATTCTGATTTTCTCACCACGACCATGTGAAACAATTGTTCCCATGACTTTATTACCTTCAAGGAAAGGAGCGCCAATTTGCACTTTGCTACCATTTGCCAGCAACAACACCTTACCAAGTTCAATGGAGTCGCCAGGCTCACCATTTAAATATTCAAATTTGTAACGTTTTCCAACTTTCACGCGATGCTGTTTACCATCGACAGCGATAATCGCATAGGCGCTCGGCGTATCCACAGTTTACTCCCAATTAGCAGAATTTATCTAATTAGCTGGCAAAATAAATTAACGTATTTTGCCACTCTAAAGCCCAAATAGGGAGTTGATTTTATGTTATTTGATACCATTAAAGCAAGCACTAAAATCATTATGCGGTGGGGCCTTTACGCTTCCTCACCTCTTTATCAAAGGTCGACTTTGGGTGCGTTCTATCAAATGAAAAGGCAGCTTTTTGTTCTTCATTTCGGGTTAAAAGATAAAGGCCAATATCATAATAGGCATTCACATAATCTGCGCTTTGTGCTTCGTCGGCCAATTTGCAAAGTTCTGTAAAAGATTCATCACTGATCTGCACTTGTGCTTTAAATTGCTCAAAAGCCTGAAAAAAGGCGTTTCTTTTTAAAACAAGATTAATAAGATGTTGACCGTTGGTAAATTTTACCAAAATTTCTTTTAAGGGATCCACATTGGGGATGATCCCTGGCAAACGATACAAAATTTTCCCTAGGATTATTGTAATTGCAGGTTGTGTCAGCGCAGCATCTGCTAATAATGACAACGAGCTTTCTCCCTGGCATTTGCCTGCTAGGGCTTCCACCAACAGATCACTTAGCTTTAATTGTTTCCCAAAATACACCCAAAAAGCTATAAAGGCTTCAGGATATTTATTTGCTGCATAGGCTAGCTGCCACACAACGGATTGACCTTTATTTTCTCCATCCAGTACTTGAGCAAGAAATTCTTCGATAGTAAATTCATCTTTATGTTGCTCAAAAGCATGCATAAAAAATGCAGGATGATATTCAACAAGAAAACCGAGCACCCAAAGGAGTGTTTTTCCTCTAGCTCGACCTTGTGGCCCTTTTAAATAATCCTTTGCTTGAAATTCTTTTTTAAACTTCGCTAGAATAATTCTCAGGAAAAAAGGCGTCACATGAGCAGATTGTGCAGCAAACCATAAAATAAAAGCCCCTTCATGAGGACCCTCGTGTGGAGATAATAAAAAAACATCTGCGGTAATGCTATTAATAAATTGCCCTAAAACCGTTTTAAAAGGTCCAGAATTGCTTCTAATCGCCATAGCCAAGAGCCAAAGCGGAAATAATCCTGATTTTCCACGCTTTAAAAAATGCTCGAGTGTTAATTGGTTTCGAAAATGTCTATGAAGATGTGCAAATGCGGCGGGACACCCTTCCGTCACCTGCCATGCTGCCAAATATAAGGCTGTCATGCCTTGGTGTTCCCCCTCATAGAGTAACACTTCCATGGTTGTATTATCTTTTATCTTGTTCCAACCCTCTAAAAATTCCCCCTCTGTTTTAGACTTTATTATCAACTTTTGAAGAGTGATTGCTCTTTTTTTAACACCTGCTGCTGCCATACTAAACTTCCTGAACTACTCTATGCACAAAAAAATGAATAAATTAATGCCCAAGTTCCCGAAAGATGAACTTGAGAAAAAAATAACTTTATTTAGTAATTAGTAAAATGTAAGACCCGTTTATTTAATATACCGATCCATGGGGTGTTTTTAGCAGGACAGTTTTACTTGATGGCCGATCAATGTATATTCACGGCAAATGATACTTTAAAGCCATATAGAGAACAAATATACAGTATTTTTGGCAAAATGAGTAGTAGCCTCGTGGTTCACCTTATATGCTATTCCAGCGTATAGTCGGTAATAACTTTTCATTACGAAGTTCTTTGCCCCCTCGGCTTCTGGTATACTCAAACCACTTTGCTTTTAGGCGAGGCGCCAAGCGAACGAAGCCCCAGGAGTGTACGCTTTGGTACACGACTGGGGTGAGCGAGCGCAGGCAACAAAGCATAAAAGTGGGAAGAGTATACTCAAACCACTTTGCTTTTAGGCGAGGTGCCAAGCGAACGAAGCCCCAGGAGTGTACGCTTTGGTACACGACTGGGGTGAGCGAGCGCAGGCAACAAAGCATAAAAGCAAAGTGGGAAGAGTATTTGCGAACAATCATGGCTTATATCAAAATCGCACGATTAGTCCAAAATGAAATGCAAGCAGTGAATGAAACCATTCTTCGCAGCTTAGAATCTCACGTTGAGGCAGTTAAACAAATAGGGCAATACCTCATTGAAGGTGGCGGCAAACGTGTTCGTCCCTTAGTGGTACTGCTGAGCGCTAAAGCCTGCCAAGCAAAAGATGACGACATCATTAACATGGCGGCAATCATTGAATTCATCCACACCGCAACCTTGCTGCACGATGATGTAGTCGATGGATCAAAACTGCGTCGCGGTCGCCCAACAGCCAATCACGTTTGGGATAATCCTTCTGCAGTTTTAGTTGGGGATTTTCTCTATTCGCGCTCTTTTCAAATGATGGTGGCACTTAATAATATGTCCGCAATGCGGATCCTGGCTGATACTACGAATGTGATCGCCGAAGGTGAAGTGCTGCAACTTAGTCACCGTTTTGAACCCGATATTACTGAAGATCGCTATTTAAATGTGATTGAATTTAAAACTGCAAAACTTTTTGAAGCTGCTGCCCAACTCGGTGCAGTGATGGCCAAACAACCCACTGCTATTGAAGACGCGCTAAGAAAATACGGCAAACATCTTGGAATGGCATTTCAATTAGTGGACGATATTTTAGATTATCAAGCCTCAAGTGAATCATGGGGCAAAACCATTGGTAACGATCTGGCCGAAGGAAAAATCACTCTGCCTTTAATTTATGCGCTTAAAAAAGCTAATCCCAAGCAAGCAGAGCAAATCCGCCATGCCATTAAAGATGGTAGTTTGGATCATTTGCCGATGATCCAGGAAGTGATTGTTACGAGCGGTGCAATTAACGATACCATGCAAAAAGCAAAACACGAAAGTGAGCTCGCCATTGAAGCGATTAAAAACTTGCCTGCATCCATTTATCATGAAGCGCTGGATAATCTTGCGAGATTTGCGGTGATGCGGGGGAGTTGAAGAATTTTTTTGAGTTTAAGCATTTGAATTATTACTATGGCCAATAGAAGTTGATGCGGCTACTATGTGACTTTAAAATAAGTTATGATCGGCCTTCGGGGTGTAGCTCAGCCTGGTAGAGCACTGCGTTCGGGACGCAGGGGTCGTAGGTTCGAATCCTGTCACCCCGACCAATTAAAATGTTTTTTTCTATACATGACTGCTGCGACAAAGCATAAAAGTAAAGGGCGATGAAAAAAATGCGTTCTGACCAATTAATAAATGGTTTTTTCGAAGCCATTTGCTTTTAGACGAGGCGCCAAGCGAACGAAGCCCCAGGAGTGTACGCTTCGGTACACGACTGGGGTGAGCGAGCGCAAGCAACAAAGTATAAAAGCAAAGGGCAAAGAAAAAAATGCGTTCTGACCAATTAATAAATGGTTTTTTCGAAGCCATTTGCTTTTAGACGAGGCGCCAAGCGAACGAAGCCCCAGGAG
>JBIOEB010000015.1:0-25945 GCA_044445585.1 Candidatus Berkiellales bacterium | reverse complement strand
CCTAAAAGCAAAGTGGTTTGAGTATACTCTTCCCACTTTACTTTTATGCTTTGTTGCCTGCGCTCGCTCACCCCAGTCGTGTACCAAAGCGTACACTCCTGGGGCTTCGTTCGCTTGGCGCCTCGCCTAAAAGCAAAGTGGTTTGAGTATAGTCATTCTTGGGATCTGAAAATGTTGATCTCAACCATCTGTTCAGTGGCATGGAATAATATTTTGCCACTAAATGTCCCACAACCCCCGAAAGACAAAGTATAAGGACATACCAAGGCATTATCATAGCACTAGATATTGCAAGATTATAAAATATTTGTACCAGAAACATCACTAGTAAAGTATGGGTTAAGTAAATTTCGTAGCTATTTCTTCCAAACCAGCGCAACGGAGCAGTTAAGCGATCGAGATAAATCCCAGAATTAAAAGAATTGTTGTGAAGAAATATCAAGATAAATGCCACGCCCATTTCAAGCAAAGTAACATGTAACCCAATTTTAGTTAAGCCGAGATCAAAGGCTTGCTTCCTTAAAATAAAGATAGAGCAAAACAGTGATAGTCCCCCGCCTAAAAAAAGCAATAGCATTTTTTTACTTAGTTTATATTGATGTGTAAACAAGGCTGCCAAGCAGCCAATGGCAATACCATCCATGCACGATAAATAAGAATGATCACTCCACATTTCATTGTGAGTAAAAACACTTCTTGCGAATGGGCCTAAAATAATGAAAACAAGCATCATGATTTTAAATAAAAATTCATTTCTGACGAATATGCATAATAATGGAAAGAATACATAGAATGCTTCTTCAACAGAAAGAGACCAAAGCACATTCCATGGGCCTGGCAAATAACCCGTTTGTGCTTCTAGCCAATTTACGTGAAAAGTGAGTGCTGAAAAGATTGCCCTTTCTAGGGTTGTGGTGGTGATAATAAACCCACCGATGTTTGCAAGATGCAAAACGCTTAATAAAAGTAAAAGCGCAAGCAAGCAGGGTGCGATCCGAGCAAATCGCATTTTAAAAAATGACAAATAAGGAATTTGTGATAATGCTCCCCACCGTTCAAGAGAAGACAGGGTAATGAGAAACCCGGAAACGACGAAGAACGTCATGACCCCATAAAATCCACTAAAGAATATAATATTGATCATTTTTTGAGGAAGCAATTGCCCGAGTGAGCTCTGATTAAATGGGATTTTAAGGTGAATATGAAGCAAAATAACAGAAATAATGGATAATCCGCGGATAAGATCAATCCCATTATTTCTTTTGATTGATTTAATTGTTTCATCTAACATTTAAAATCCCATTTTATGGAAGCTATCATAAAGATTTAATAGGAAAATATGCGAAACATAAGTTGTATCAAGTAAGATTTTTTTAGAGATGTACTGGATGCCAGCCTACACAGGAAGGTCCTCCCCTGCAACTTAAACCACATCCTTGATTTTTAACCATACCATATAAATCTATCCTTGATTTACAACCATATATTCATTATAGTATCCTTGAAATTTGACCATTTTATTAAAAATCATCCTTGATTTACGACCATGAATTAGTAACACATTGATTTATAAAGATAAATATTAAGGTGCTGTATGCGTCGTCTCGTTGATTATCATTTAAACAATTGGGTTAAACAAAGGAACCCTAAACCGTTAATCCTTAGAGGAGCAAGACAAGTAGGTAAGACAAGATCCGTCAGATACCTTGCCAGCGCATTTTCTAATTTTGTTGAAATCAACTTTGAACTAGATAACCGTGCAAAAGACATTTTTGAAATAGATTTAGAACCCGAAAGAATTCTAACAGCGCTATCTTTATTGGCAGGCAAAAGTATTATTCCTGGTGAAACTTTACTATTTTTAGATGAAATTCAAGTCGCTCCACGTGCCATTATGGCCTTAAGATATTTTTATGAAAAGATCCCAAATTTACATGTTATTGCAGCAGGGTCATTAATTGATTTTGCTTTAGAAAGCATCAGCGTGCCTGTGGGTAGAGTGACATTTTTATATATGTATCCTATGTCATTTATGGAGTTTCTTGCTGCAATTAAGCAAAATCTTTTAATCGAAGCGATCATGTCCCATTCTGTTCATGAACAATTGTCTGAACCCATTCATCAAAAATTACTCGAATATCTTGGCGTTTATATGATAGTGGGAGGCATGCCAGAAGTTGTAAATGCTTGGGTTGAAACGAAAGACATCATAGAATGCCTAAAAATTCAACAATCTTTAGCGGATACGTTTAAAATTGACTTTGAAAAGTATAGTAAAAAATTCCAATTAAAATACCTTGATTTATTATTTAAACAAGTGCCGAGATATTTAGGCAATGTGGTTAAATATTCCAATTTCTCAAAGGAGCATAGGAAACGTGAACTTGAACCGTGTTTAGAATTACTTGAAAAGGCTAATATTATCCATAAAGTACTCTACAGCTCTGCAAATGGTTTTCCATTGGGCGCTGAAGCAAATTTTGAAAAATTCAAACTCATCTTTTTGGATATTGCCATTAGCCAAGCTGTTATTGGTCTAGATTATAAAGAATGGATCCTGAAAGGGGCACAAGAATTTGTTAACAAAGGTGCAATGGCAGAAGCGTTGATCGGTCAAGAAATATTAGCTTATTCAAATCCTTTAACAGAAACCGCTTTGTACTATTGGCAGCGTGAATCCCGAAATAGTTCCGCAGAAGTGGATTATATCTTTCAATTAGATCAATTTATTATACCTATTGAAGTTAAGAGTGGTTTTGGTAGCTCATTAAATAGTCTAAAAGCCTTTTTACAATCTCACCCTAATACGCCTTATGGCATTCGATTTTCCATATATAATTATTCCATCTTCGATCATATCCATTCGTACCCCTTATATGCTGTAGCCAGTGTATGCGCAAAAGATAAGACGGCTATTGAAAAATTAATCCAATGAAAAAATTTAACTTGGCTTAAATACCATCCAATATAAATTCATTAACGGTAAAATGGTTGCGATAATGCCAGAAAACATCTATGTTGCTTTATTGAAGAAGCATTGGATCCAATGTATGGGGGGATTACAATCAACCAGTTTGACTACCATCTAACCAAATTTGTCACGATTTACTAGTTTTTTGTCACGATTCACTAGTTTTTTGTCACGATTACCCATTTTTTGTCTCAATTTGGGCTATTTTTGTCACGATTAAGCATTTTTTGTCACGATTATAACCAAATTTATCACGATTCCCTTGGTTGTCATCTCTTAAAAAATAATGTCACTACCGCCGCCAAAAAGTCGGGGTAAACAACACTAAAATAGTAAATATCTCTAACCTTCCCGCAATCATCGCAAAACTTAAAATCCATTTAGCATAATCCGTTAAGCTAGAAAAATTTTGCACCACTTGGCCAAGCCCGTGGCCAGAGTTTGAAATAGCGGCAATCAAAGCAGAATAAGCGGTGAGAAAATCTTGTTCCACCACCAATAACAGTAATAAAAGCAAAGAAAATACCGCACAATAGACAGCAAAAAAGCCCCAAATGGCTTCAATGATCCGTTGACTCAATGGAATTTTGCCAAACTTAACCACATATTGACCATGAGGATGAATAAGGCGGCGAATTTCACGCGTGCCTTGTTTTTGTAATAACAATGCCCGCACAACTTTAATGCCGCCCGTGGTCGATCCGGCACAGCCGCCAATGACACCTAAAAAGAGTAATAAAATAGCAATAAAGGATGGCCACAAGGATAAATCAACGGTGGCATAACCTGAAGTCGTGGCAAATGACATGGCTTGAAATAAAGTATCTAACGCTAAATGATGAGTGCCAAATTGCGCCGAAGAAAATGCCATCGTGGTCCAAATAATGATAAATGCCGAGAACATCAGTTTAAGGTAATAGCGTAGCTCAGGATCATGAAAATAATTTTTAAAGGTTCGACGCCTAATCGCTAAATAATGCAGATTAAAATTGATCGCCCCCAAAAACATAAACACCATAGCAATGATTTTAATATAAGGGCTGTTAAAATAACTTATCCCCATATCATGGCTAGCAAAGCCGCCGGTTGACACCGTGCCAAAGCTATAACCGATAGCATCAAACCACGACATGCCCGCTAACCAATAACAAAAAGCACAAAGCGCCGTCATGGCGACATAAATCATCCAGATTGCTTTGGCAGTTTGTGTAATGCGTGGCGTGAGTTTATCGTCTTTGACCGGGCCAGTGACTTCAGTACGAAAAAGCTGCATGCCGCCAATCCCAAGGGTAGGCAAAATGGCAACGGCTAAAATAATAATACTGATCCCACCTAAAAACTGCATTTGCTGGCGATAGTAAAGAATGCAATGGGGCAAGTGATCTAAGTGATAAAAAATAGTTGAGCCCGTAGTCGTAATGCCCGAAACCGATTCAAAAAAAGCATTGGTAAAAGAAAGCTTAGGATCAAAAGCAAACCAAAGCGGAAGGGCGCCAACCGTACCTGCTAGGAACCAAAACAGCACCACGATTAAAAAACCATCCTGAATGCGTAAGGGTTGATTGTGACTTCTAAAAATAAACGCTAATAAGGCGCCAGAAAATAAGGTGATCCCAAACGATTGCACAAACGGTAAAGTGCAATGCTCTTGAAACCACCACTCGATAAATAAGGGTGGAATAAAACTTAAGCTCAATATTAAGAGCAGTAAGCCGAGAATACGTAAAATAGTGGTGATTTGCATAGTTAAATAAAAGAAAATCCAACTTGGAATAAACGTTCAACTTGAGTGATCCGGTTTTTGTCAACCAGGAATAAAATCACATGATCCTCAGGTGCAATTTCCAATTCATCGTAGGCGATGATCACATGATCTCCGCGTACAATTGCACCGATAGTGGTTCCCCAGGGCAGATTAATGTCTTTAATTTTGCGTCCGATCACTTGTGAGGATTTTTGATCGCCATGCGCAATGGCTTCAATGGCTTCGGCTGCTCCCCGCCGTAAAGAATAAACATTCACCACATCGCCCTTACGGACATGCATCAAAAGGCTACTAATGGTAGCTTGTTGCGGTGAAATCGCAATATCAATATCGCCCCCTTCCACCACATCGGCATAAGCAGTGCGATTGATCAAAGCCATGACTTTATGCGCGCCTAAGCGTTTAGCCAAAGTGGCAGACATAATATTCGCTTCGTCGTGATTGGTGACAGCACAAAATACATCGGTTTCTTGAACATTTTCATCTAATAACAATTCCCGATCGGCTGCATCGCCGTGTAACACCACTGCCCGATTTAATTCTGCCGAAATAATTTGAGTGCGCTCGAGTGATTGCTCGATGACTTTAACATGAAATTGATTTTCTAATGCTTGTGCTAATTTTGCGCCAATATTTCCACCGCCTGCAATAATGACGCGCTTATAAGGTTGATCGAGTTGACGCAATTCGCTCATGACAGCATCGATATGGCTTGGCGTTGCCAGAAAAAAAACTTCGTCGTCAGGTTCGATAATGGTATCTACCGTTGGAATAATCGGCTTGTTGCGTCGGAAAATAGCCACCACTTTGGTATCTACTTGTGGCATATGCTTTTTCATGTCGCCTAATGCATGCCCCACCAGCGGCCCACCATAAAAAGCACGTACTGCTGCAAGTTGTACTTTCCCTTGCGCAAAGCTGACCACTTGAAGTGCATCGGGATGTTCAATCAGACGTTTAATATGTTGCATCACCAGGTGCTCAGGGCTAATGAGCATATCGATTGGGAGGGCATCGGATCCAAAAAGGGCGCTATAAGTGACATATTGTGTTGCGCGGATCCGAGCAATTTTTGTTGGCGTCCTAAACAAACTATAAGCCACTTGGCAAGCGATCATATTGGTTTCGTCAGAGCTGGTGACGGCTATCAACAGATCAGCCTCTTCCGCCCCGGCGTTGAGTAGTATGTTGGGGTAAGATGCTCGGCCGCAAACGGTACGGATATCAAGCCGTTCTTGCAACTCGTTAAGTCGGTTGGGATTGGTGTCAACCAGGGTGACGTCGTTGTCGATGCTAAGGTGCTCTGCTAATGTGCCGCCGACTTGGCCTGCTCCTAAGATAATGATTTTCATTCTTGTGCTAATGCTCTTTTTTATGGAGTCGGGCGAAATAAAAACCATCCATGTTATGTTGCCCGGGCAGTAATTGACGGCCGTATTGTTGCTGACTTCCCCATTTTTCAATAATAGGGCATTCTTGCGCGGTTGGCTCTTGAGCAAGAAATTGGGCGATTTGATTCACATTTTCATCCGGCAAAATTGAACAAGTGACATAAAGTAGTATGCCATTTGGTTTCAGTAACGGCCATAGTTTTGTGAGTAATTTGGCTTGTAGTTGAGTTAGGTCGTTAATATCTTCTGGCTGACGGTGTAATTTAATATCTGGGTGTCTTCGGATCACACCGGTGGCAGAGCAAGGCGCATCTAATAAGATCCGATCGAAGCCTTCTTTTTCTTGCCACCAGCTTTCTGGCATCGTGGCATCCGCACAATGGATCTCTGCGTTAACCCCAAGTCGTTCACAGGTATTTTTTAATAACGACATTCGTTTGGGATCTTTTTCTACGCCCAAAAGAAATAACTCTTTTTGCACTTCGTAAAGGTGTGCCAACTTTCCACCCGGAGCCGCGCACGCATCAAGCACGCGCTGTTTGGGTTGTAAATCGAGTAAATAGGCCGCAAGTTGTGCCGCCTCGTCTTGTACACTCACCCATCCTTGATCAAATCCGGGAAGTTGATCAATTGCAACGGCTTCAGTCACGACAATTCCAGCAGGCGAAAAAGACAAAGCATTTGCAGGAATATTTGCTTGCTGCAAATGTTGCAAATAATCTTCGCGGCTAATTTTGCTTAAATTAACCCGCAAAGTTAAAGGAGGATGCATTAGATTATCTTCGATAATTTTTTCCCACTCATTGGGCCAATGATTTTTAATCGCTTTTATCAACCACAAAGGATGAGCAGTGCGGGCCACTAAAGAATTATTCTGAGAAAGTGACTCTTTGTTGCGTAATGCTTGACGTAATAGGCTATTGATTAAACCGCGTGCCCACGGTTTCCCTAAATCTTCTGTGGCAGCAACGGTGGTGTGAAGTGCCGCATATTCGGGAGTGTCGGAATAAAATAATTGGAAAAGGCCAATCATGATGATTAATAAAAGATCGGTATCTTTGGCTTTTAAGGGTTTATGGAGAAAAGCGTTAGCCCACTCTTGTAATCTGGGATAATAACGTAACACCCCAAAACATAAATAGCTGACAAAAGCAGCATCGCGCTCATGGAGTGTCGGAAAAGTTTCGCGCACTAATTGGGGTTGAAAAGAGATCCCATCCAACAAGACTTTCATTAGCACTTGGCACGCCATGGCGCGGGTATTATTTGTTTTTTTCATGAGAAGTGTGCAAACTGTTTACCCACTGCAAAAAGTTCGTGATGGCCTTTGAGTATTTCAAGCATGGGCATTATTTTTTTGCCAGGCAGTTGTCCTTGTGTGATCACTAAAGCCCCCTCTTGCGTTGCGACACTTACACCTTCTTGATCATGATCGATTATTTTTCCTGGCGTCGCTTTGCTGCTTAAAGGTTTTGTTTTGGCATGCCAAATTCTAAAAAGCGTATGATCAATATGGCTATAAGCAATGGGCCAAGGATTAAACGCGCGGATTTGTCGTTCAAGTTCAGCCGCTTTAAGATCCCAATTTAAATTACCATCGTCTTTGCTAATTTTACTGGCGTGGGTGACGAGTTGGGGATCTTGAGGCTGTGGTGTCATGTTTACTAACGTTTCAAGATCATCAAGCAACATTTTTGCTCCTAGCAGAGCAAGCTTATCATACAAAGTACCCGCAGTGTCATCAGCCGTAATAGCGCAATCATTTTGCATGAGAATATCGCCGGTATCTAAACCCAAATCCATTTTCATCATGGTGATCCCAGTCGTATTATCGCCAGCCAAAATTGCTTGTTGAATAGGCGAAGCACCGCGCCAACGCGGTAATAAAGATGCGTGAACATTAATGCAACCAAAGCGAGGAAGGGCTAAAATCGCTGGGGGTAAAATCATTCCGTAGGCGGCTACGATCATCACATCCGGTTGATATTGCTTTAAGATCTCTGCAGCGTCGTTTGATTTTAACGACGTGGGTTGTTCAACCGGAAGCCCGTGCTGCAAGGCTAAGGTTTTGACTGAACTGAAATGTAAATGTTGACCACGCCCAGCAGGTTTATCAGGTTGAGTATAGACAACAACTACTTGATGATTGCTTTCAAGAAGTGCTTGTAATTGAATTTTGGCAAATTCTGGCGTCCCTGCAAAAGCAACCTTCATGTGTTAACTCGCGACTCGTTGTAATTTTTCCATTTTTTTGAGCAATAATGTTCGCTTAAGTTTGGATAAATAATCGATAAACAAAATGCCATTTAAGTGATCGGATTCGTGTTGGATACAATGAGCAGCTAAGCCATCAGCGGTTAACGTTAGTGTTTCGCCATGTTCATTTTGATATTGCATCGTCACTTGTTTAGCGCGTTTCACGTAGCCAAAAATACCCGGGAATGAAAGACACCCTTCAGCGCTTTCTACTTCGCCTTCTTTTGCCGTGATCACGGGGTTAATAAAACATTGTGGTTGATTTTGATCGTCACTAATATCCATCACAAAAATGCGCGATAAAATGCCTACTTGCGTTGCGGCCAAACCACAGCCTTGGCCAGCGTACATGGTGTCAAACAATTGTTCGACAGTTTGTTGTAAGTTTTTATCAAAGCTGGTGACAATCGGTGCAACCTCACGCAAACCTTTGTGAGGGTAGACTAAAACTTTTAACGTTGACATAGCTGGAACCCGTTTTTAATTTGCATGCCTGCGTGTATTTTACAACAAAGTCTAATAAAAATGTTAGCTTATTGACAAATTACTCGTCGGAAGATTATAAGATTATTTGATTGCGGGGGTAAATAGGCCATAGACTAAGCGGTTTTAAGAATCATTCACCTTTATAGATTGTATGTCCACGAAAGATCTTCCTTATTGGTTGGCGATCCATCGATTGCCCAATATTGGCCCTGCTCGGTTTGCGGAGCTACTTCAAATCGTAAACAGTTTGTCGAATTGCTTTAATGGGGAGTCGCCTACGGCGGAATTGATTGATTGGTGCCAACGACGGAAAATCCCCCTCGAGCTTGATTGGCCAGGGGTAGAAAAAGATCTTAAATTTTCGCAAAAACCCGATGCTTTTATTTTAACGTGGCAAGATGAGCGTTATCCGGCTTTATTAAAACAAATTCCGGGTTCACCGCCCGTGATTTTTGTGCTTGGGCGAGTTGATGCACTTAAATTGCCACAGATCGCCATCGTGGGAAGCCGGATCCCCACGCAGGATGGAAAACAAAATGCATACCAGTTTGGGTATGAACTTGCTTTGCAAGGCTTCACCATTACCAGCGGGCTGGCGTTAGGAATAGATGCTGCTAGCCACGAAGGGGCTTTGGCTGCGGGTGGTTTGACAATTGGCGTGCAAGGAAATAGTTTGGATCAAATTTATCCGGCAACGAATCGTACATTAGCCAAAAAAATCAAAGCAAATGGCGCTATCGTTTCGGAATTTCCGATGGGAACAGAGCCAGCCCCTAAGCATTTCCCACGGCGTAACCGGATTATTAGCGGTTTATCCTTAGGGGTGGTAGTGATAGAGTCAGCTTTAAAGAGTGGCTCACTGATCAGCGCAAATTATGCTTTAGAGCAAGGTAGAGAAGTGTTTGCATTACCCGGCTCTATTCATAATCCTATGGCAAAAGGATGCAATCAACTCATTCGGCAAGGAGCAAAATGCGTTGAAACAATTACTCATATTATGGAAGAGTTACCTCTCGCCGATCTTGAACGGCCGTTAGTTCCGTTAGTACGGAACACAAGTGCACCGAGCTTGATGGGTGCAAAAGAGAAGCTGCTATCGTATCTTGGTAATACATGTACTCCGATTGATGTGATTATCGATAAATCAGGATTAACGCTTGAAGAGGTATCCTCAATGCTATTAGAGTTAGAACTGCAAGAAAAAATATCTGCAATCCCGGGTGGTTACATTCGGATAGGGGTGGGTGCGTAACCGATGAAAGAAAATGTCATAGATGTGCTCATGTTTTTATTTGACAACTACCTTAGTATTGAAGAAAATTTATCGATGGATGAGCGATCGCTGACAGATGAGTTAGAAGATGCCGGCTTTCATGCCAAAGAAATTAGTAAAGCATTTGATTGGTTAGATGAACTGTCGCTGCTTAAAAAATTGAAAACGCCTTTGTTGCAAATACCCGGAAAATCCGTGCGAATTTTTAGCTCTGAGGAACAAACTAAGCTTAGCAGCGCATGTCGTGGTTTTCTCATGGGTTTAGAAGTGAAAGGTTTGTTAGATGCTTCCACGCGTGAAATTATCATTGATCGTGCAATGGCAATTGAAAGTGGACGCTTAAATTTGCAACAATTTAAAAGGATCCTTGGTCTTATATTATTAAATAGTGCCGAAAACGAGGACATGCTCGTTTGGCTAGAAGAGTTGATTTATGATGAAGAGAGTGTGCGGCATTAGTGCTGCTAGAGGTGTAAAGAATGACTAGCCACTTGGTTGTAGTCGAATCGCCAGCCAAAGCCAAAACAATTAATAAATATTTAGGCAAAGGCTATCATGTCATGGCTTCATATGGCCATGTGCGTGATCTATTGCCAAAAGAAGGCGCCGTGTTGCCAGATGATGATTTTGCGATGAAATATGTCGTCATCGAAAAAAACGCCAATCAAGTCAAAGCCATTGGTGATGCGCTTAAAAAATATGATGTATTATTACTTGCAACTGACCCTGATCGTGAAGGCGAAGCCATTGCCTATCATTTATGTGAATTGATGGAAGAAAAAGGATTATTAAAAAACAAACAAGTTCGGCGCGTTGTATTTCATGAAATCACCAAGTCAGCTATTGTCGATGCCATTACACACTCACGCGATTTATCCATGGATTTAGTCAATGCGCAGCAAGCTCGCCGGGCATTGGATTATTTGGTCGGTTTTAATTTATCGCCTTTATTGTGGCGAAAAGTGCGACCCGGGTTATCGGCAGGTAGAGTACAAAGCCCAGCACTGCGTATGATTGTTGAGCGTGAACTCGAAATAGAAAGTTTTATTCGCAAAGAATATTGGACCATTGAAGCAGATCTGATTAAAGAAAAGCAACCTTTTACTGCTCGATTAGTGGAATTAGCAGGCGAAAAATTAAAACAATTTTCCATCACTGATGACAAATCGGCACACGACGCCATCGCGACACTGAAAAAAGCCAGTGGCGGTAACTTAATCGTTAAGCATATTGAAAAGAAAAAGCGAAAACGCAATCCTTCAGCTCCTTTTACCACGTCGACCTTACAACAAGAAGCCTCACGCAAATTAGGATTTACCGCACAACGTACGATGCGCGTTGCACAGCAATTGTATGAAGGTATTGATATCGGCGAAGGTGCAGTGGGGTTGATCACGTATATGCGTACCGATTCGGTAAACTTAGCGAATGTTGCCATCGATGAAATTCGTCAAGAGATCAAAGCAAGATTTGGCGAAGACGCGTTGCCTAAATCCCCGCATTTTTATAAAACCAAGGCAAAAAATGCGCAAGAAGCGCATGAAGCCATCCGCCCAACGTCTTGTAGCGTCCATCCGGATGAAGTTAAGCAAGCGCTCAGTGCGGATCAGTATAAGCTCTATAATTTAATTTGGAAGCGAACCATTGCTTGTCAAATGATCCCTGCAACCATTGATACGGTTGCTGTAGACTTGACGTGTGGATCAAACCATCTTTTCCGCGCGAATGGATCCATTGTTTCTGATCCTGGATTTTTGCAAGTGTATGAAGAAGGATTAGATGACAATGCTAAAAAAGATTCCGAAGGTAAATTGCTGCCACCCTTAAGCGAAGGCGATATTTTACCTTTGGTCGATATTCGCGGAGAACAACATTTTACCGAGCCACCACCACGCTATTCCGAAGCAACATTAGTGAAAACATTAGAAGAATATGGCATTGGTCGCCCTTCGACCTATGCCACTATTATTAGCACCTTGCAGCACCGAGAATATGCGTTTTTAGAAAATAAACGGTTTCACCCAACGGATGTGGGGCGCGTCGTGAATCGTTTTTTAACGACGTATTTCCCACAATATGTTGACTATCGCTTTACGGCAAATTTAGAAGATGAATTAGATGAAATTTCACGGGGCGAAAAAGAATGGAAGCCGGTATTAAAAGAATTTTGGAGTCCGTTTATTTCATTAGTGAATCAAACGCAAGAAAATGTTCAGCGTAAAGATGTCACCCAAGAACCGCTGGCGGAAAAGTGTCCACAATGTGGAGCGCCGTTGTCGATCCGCTTGGGCCGACGTGGGCGTTTTATTGGCTGCACAGCATACCCAACTTGTGATTATACGCGAAGTTTAGAAGACAAAAACAACACCAATGAACCCCCTCCCGAAATTGCTGAAGGTCGTGTTTGTCCTGAATGTCAAGGCGCATTGCTGATCAAAAAAGGGAAGTACGGCAAATTTATTGGGTGTAGTAATTATCCAAAGTGTAAATTTATTGAACCGCTTGAAAAACCTGAAGACACCGGGGTGGAATGCCCAAGTTGTCATCAAGGGAATATTTTAAAACGCAAATCTCGCCAAGGAAAAATCTTTTATTCTTGTGCGCGCTATCCTACTTGTAAATATGCATTGTGGTACGCACCGCTTAATGATCCTTGTCCGTTATGTGAATGGCCCATTACCGCCATTAAAACCACGAAACGCAGTGGCGTTGAGCGCGTGTGCCCGCAGAAAAATTGTAAATTTAAAGAGCCCTACGATCAATCCGAAATAACAGAAAATGCCTAAAGGTTCATCATGACTAAACCATTTGTTGCGATCTTAATGGGATCAGATAGTGATCTTTCCACGATGGAAGAAACTACCAAAATATTATCTACCTTCGAGATCTCTTTCGAAATTCGGATCACCTCTGCTCATCGCACGCCGGAGCAAACCAGCGCGTATGTTAAAGATGCCGAAAAACGTGGCTGTGAAATTTTTATTTGCGCCGCAGGACTTGCTGCGCATTTAGCCGGGTTTGTCGCTGCGCATACGTTAAAGCCGGTGATAGGCGTTCCGCTCGAAGGTGGGTTGAACGGCTTGGATGCGTTACTTTCTACGGTACAAATGCCAGGCGGAGTCCCGGTTGCTTGTGTTGCCATTGGTAAAGCGGGGGCGAAAAATGCCGGGTTTTTAAGTGCTCAGATCTTAGCGCTTAACGATCCCACACTACAAAGGTGCTTAAGCGAACAACGACAAAAAAATGCTGAATTGATCGCTCAAAAAAATGAAGCCCTGAAAGCTAAATTTGCATAGTGTGAATGGTATGCTTTCAATTTTACAAGGGGCAACATGTTTACGACAAGGAAAAGTCATTGCTTACCCGACCGAAGCTGTTTTTGGTTTAGGATGTTGCCCGCAAAATCCAACCGCTTTGACAAAATTATTACAATTAAAGCAACGTGATCCCACCAAAGGATTGCTATTAATTGCCAGCGACATTGCGCAAATTTTACCTTATATTGATCGCTCAACACTTTCGGCTGCACAATGGGATCGCATTGAACAAAGTTGGCCAGGTCCTTATACTTGGGTATTTCCCGCCACCCAAAAGGTTTTACCGTTGATCCGCGGTCAATTCGACAGTGTCGCCGTCAGAGTCACCGCGCATCCTATTGCCAGCGCGTTAGCGAAGGCATTTGAAGGGCCCTTAGTATCAACGAGTGCAAATAGATCATCACAATCGCCTTTTCAAACTGCAGAAGAAATTATTGACGCGTTTGGCGAAAGCATTGCCGGTGTTGTCGAAGGATCCCTTGGGGGTGAGGGGAAACCAACCACCATTCAAGATGCACTGACCGGACAAATTTATCGCGAAGGAAAATCATGACCGCTCCCATCGATGCTATTAAAGAGTATTTACTTTCATTGCAAACTTCGTTGTGTCAATCGTTGCAGTGTTATGAGTCACAATCTTTTATACGAGATCCCTGGCAACGCGCTGAAGGCGGCGGCGGGATCACCTGCGTGCTTCATCATGGAAAAGTGTTTGAAAGTGCTGGGGTGAATTTTTCGCATGTTTATGGCGATAAAATGCCACCTTCTGCTACGGCCCAGCGTCCCGATTTGGCAGGCAGAAAATTTGAAGCCTTGGGAGTCTCTTCGGTGATCCATCCGCAAAATCCTTATGTGCCAACCAGTCATCTGAATGTGCGTTTTTTTATTGCGCATAAAGCAAATGAAGAGCCCATTTGGTGGTTTGGAGGCGGTTTTGATTTAACGCCTTATTATCCGTATCAAGAAGACGCGCAATATTGGCACCACGTGGCTCATTTAGCCTGTAAAAATTTTGGTAAAGAAGTGTATCCGCGATATAAAGCCTGGGCAGATCAATATTTTTATTTGCCGCATCGTCAAGAAACACGTGGCATTGGCGGCCTATTTTTTGATGATTTAAATTCTGCCACCTGGGGGTGGGATTTTGATACCTGCTTTTCGTTTTTAAGATCGGTTGGCTCACATTTTTGGCAAGCGTATGGTCCTTTGGTTGAAAAGCGTTATCAGCAACCGTTTGAGCAACGAGAAAAAGATTTTCAATTATATCGTCGTGGGCGTTATGTTGAATTTAATTTAGTATATGATCGCGGCACACTATTTGGATTGCAGTCTTTAGGGCGTACCGAATCTATTTTAATGTCTTTACCGCCACGAGTATCTTGGGAATACCAATGGCAACCCGCCCCTGGCTCCCCGGAAGCTTTGTTGTATGAGGAATTTTTAAAACCGCGGGATTGGCTTATAATGTAAACTCTTTGAATTGAAGCCTTAAACATATCAAAATTAACCCAAGAACAAGGATTAGAAATGGAACTCGAAAATACCAAGGACAGGTTTGGAAGCCTAACAAAGTTGTTGCATTGGACTATCTTTATATTGTTTGTGCTTCAATTTTTTTTAGTCTATCGACAGGACTATTTCCCAAAAGGTTCTCACGAGAAAATGCAGTATATGTTGTTACATGAGTCCTTCGGATTCTGTGTTCTCATTTTAGCCTTATTGATGATTACATGGCATTATGTCGGTGATCGCCCAGAAATGCCTAGAACTATGCCAACCTCTCAAATATTTGCTGCTAAAACAGTCCATTTTTTGCTTTATTTAACAATGTTATTTCAACCTATTACCGGCTTTGTGATGTCACAGCTTGGTGGTTATAAAGTTTCTCTGTTTGGATGGTTCATTTTTCCAACATTAATTGAAAAAAATAAAGAACTTGGCCATATCGTTTTTAAAGCACATGTGTGGGACTCGTATGTAATTATTGCGCTAGTGAGCATGCATGTGCTTGCTTCTCTATTTCACCATTTCATCAAGAAAGACATGATATTAAAGCGGATGTTACCCTTCACTAGAAAACGTAGAGTTGACTCACAATAGCGTGAGTCAACTCTCAATTAAATGAATTTACTGCCCTTGACTCTTCTTAATCATCTCTTTCCATTCCGCAGGATTCACAAAATGCGTGTCGCGTGGTCCCATTCCATTATTTTGAATAATTGTTTCACCTGATGACCATACATAATGATGTGCCTTTCCAGGAACGAGTGAATAACCCCCCGCAGGTAATTCTTTACTGTTTGCTTTGTCAACAGTATCACCTAGACCTGTATGTAGAGTGCCGGATATGATAGTTGTTTCTTCATCATTGGTATGCCAATGAGCAGGGATAACAGTACCATCTGGAAATTTTAATCTCATGGTATAAGGTTCTGCTTTCTTCAGATCACCATTTAAAATAACTATTTGGATCCCTTTTGGCATTCCAGGAGCATCTTTCCACTGAATTTTACTAGCAGGTATAGCAAGCTCTTTACTTGTTTGCTTTTCCTCGGCTGCAAAGAGATTAAAAGCAATCAAACTTGTTGTTAAAAGCGTGCATAGTGAATATTTCATAGGTAATGTGTGCATATATATATCCGATCCGAGGTAAATAACTGAAATAATATAAAATATCGGTAATTACTTTGAATTTTTAATATATTTTTTTAAACAGTTTGAAAGTGTAGCATAAAAAGTCTATTTCTTTATATGAAAGTTAAATTATATTATGACAACTGTATTAAAATTCAACATGAGGTATAAATATGCGTATCCTAGCAAGCATTCTTATTATAATATTCTCAAGCACTTTATTTGCGTTTGGGACGGATGAAGATTCTAATGCTGATCCTAAAGTAAAACTAGCACAGGAATTCATTAGTAAGAAAGAGTTTGACAAAGCAGTTCCGATATTAACAGAGGTTGTTACCGCCGATCCAAAAAATGCGGATGCCTATAATTATTTAGGATTTAGCTATAGAAATCTTGGGAAAATGGATGAGGCGCTCAAAAACTATCAAATGGCATTATCAATCGATCCCAATCATAAAGGTGCTAACGAATATTTAGGTGAACTTTATTTGCAAAAGGGAGATTTACCAAAAGCAGAAGAGCGCTTGCAAGCGCTAGACAAAGCTTGTCCGTCTGATTGTATTGAGCATAAAACGCTTAAAGAGCAAATTGATAACTTTAAAAAGAATAGCAATAAAGTTAGTAAAAACGAAAGTGATAGTAGGGGCTACTAAAATAATTCAGATAATACTTCTGCCAAGGGCTTTTAACCTGAAGCTAATAATAATGCTTCCCATTCCTTAGGCGGCGAAAACAATTCAGATAATACTTCTGCGCGTATTAAGCTTTGATGTGAAGCTTTGACTTCTGCAAAAGCAATACGAGTTTCACATTGTTCTTGTGCTAATTCATTGGGTGAAAGTTGAGGGTTTTCAGCGAGTTTTTTTTCCCATTTTTTTAATATTTCATCATTTTTTTCTTTTTTTTGCGACAAATTAGTTTGCATTGCTTGCACATTAAATTTATTGCGCTCAGCTTCCATGGTACGGATCACCCTTCCCATCGATTTATAGGCTTCCTTTTTTGGATTGTCGTAGGCTTGTGAATATTGCAAAAATAGTTGGTTAAATTGATTGTGGAGTGTTTCGGCTTTTTCCTTTAAAGCAAGATATTCACTGTCTTGTGCTAATTTTTTAACAAGTTCAGCTTTTAAGAGGGTGGAGTGCTCTGCGTTAAGAAAATCGAGGCTTGTTAAACGATCGGATTCTTCAAGGGAGGATGTCGAGCCATTTTCCGTGGTGTTCGACTTTGACATTTGTATTTCCTCCTGACAAAATCTAGTGCCGTTTTGATTTAGTATAGGCGCATTAAAAGTGCTAATTCAATAATAGCAATAGGTGATAATGCATCTAAGTGGACTTTATCCCTTGTTAGTTTATCTGTATCAGTTTAACATTTTAAAAAAGCCGTTTTGAGAAAATATGGATCCTAAACCTCGCACAGTAAAAAGTTACGCCCTTTTCGGTTCACCGGTCAATCATAGTCTTTCCCCCATGATTCACCTGGAATTTGCTAAACAATTCGATTTGCCCATCAGCTATGAGCGCATCTTAACCCCAAAAGGCGAACTTAAAACCGCTTTACAAGCGTTTAAAGAACGAGGTGGGCTAGGGGCAAATATTACCGTTCCACTAAAGTTAGAAGCATATCAACTATGTGATGAATATTTTCCGATGGCAAAGCAAGCCAAAGCAGTTAATACCCTGCTTTGGGAAGAAAATGCTTTGTGGGGCGATAACACCGATGGTGAAGGGTTGGTTCGTGATCTCACTGTCAATTTAGGGATCGATCTTGCGAACAAGCGAATTTTGATTTTGGGCGCAGGCGGTGCCGCGCAAGGTATTTTGCTCCCCTTGCTTGGGTTAGGGGCTAAAATTGTGATTGTTAATCGAACGCTAATTAAGGCACAGGCGTTGGCGGAACTTGCCCCGGATCTCAAAGCCTATTCTTACGAAACTTTGCAGCAATCTGATCTTCCACCGTTTGATTATGTGATTAATGCTACTTCAGCCAGTTTACAAGAGGCCCTGCCTTTATTATCTGCTACTTGGATCAAGGGAACGATCGCAATTGATTTAGCTTATCGTTTGCAGCAAGAAACCATCTTTATGCATTGGGCTAAAGCTAACGGGGCACTTGCAGCGTACGATGGTGTGGGTATGCTTGTCGAACAAGCAGCTTTATCTTTTAAACGATGGCACAACCTTATGCCCGCCACGCAAAAATTAATTGAAACCTTAAGGCAAAAATCGTAATCATATGAAAAATCCACTATTAGAAGATCACACTTTACCACCGTTTGATAAAATTCAACCGATACATGTTACACCGGCTATAGAAGAATTAATAGCACATAATTTACAAGCAATTGATCAATTGGTGGCGCATCAAACAGCGCCCACTTGGGAAAGTTTGGTTGCACCGATGGAAGAATTAGACGATAAATTAAACCAAGCGTGGTCACCCGTGTCACATCTTAATAGTGTGAAAAATACCGAAGAAATACGTCAAGCCCACCATCAGTGTTTGCCCAAACTTTCTGATTATGGCACCAAGGTGGGGCAAAACCAATTATTGTTTGCAGCCTATCAATCCCTTAAAGACAGTCAAGCTTTCAAAGATTTAACAAAGGCACAACAAAAAGTCATTACCAATGCGATCCGCGATTTTAAATTATCTGGCGTGGCCTTAACGGCAGAAAAACGCGAAAAATTTGCAGCGTTAAGTAAAACGTTATCAGAATTGCAAAGTCAATTTCAAGATAACGTCATGGATGCAACCGATCATTGGTATCACGATGTGGTCGATGAAAAAGAATTAGCCGGGTTACCCGAGCAATCAAAAACGGTCGCCAAACTGACTGCCGAAGAAGCCAAGGGCACTGGCTGGCGATTGACGTTAGATTATCCTTGTTATAATGCGGTGATGACCTATGCCGATAATGCTAAGCTGCGTCAAAAAATGCATCAAGCGTACGCAACCAGGTCTTCTGATAAAGGTGAAGACCCAAAGTGGGATAATACCGCACTTATCGAAAAAATATTGGCCACGCGATATGAAATGGCTAAATTGCTTGATTTTGAGAATTACGCAAAACGATCCCTTGCCACCAAAATGGCCAAAACGCCTCAACAAGTGATGCAATTTTTACTCGAATTAGCCAAAAAAGTAAAACCCTTTGCGCAAAGAGATTATGCTGAATTAGTGGATTTTGCCCAAGGGCAATATGATGTGAATCATTTAGCCCCTCATGATATTGCTTATTACAGTGAAAAACTAAGGCAAAGTAAATATGCCATTTCACAAGAAACACTCAGAGCTTATTTTCCTGTTGCTCAGGTCATCTCTGGATTGTTTGCCGTGGTGAAACGACTTTATGGCCTGGAAATCAAAGAGCAAAAAAAGGTATCGACTTGGTATGAAGGCGTGCAATTTTTTGAGATTTATGATCAAACCAATCAGTTAAGAGGCATGTTTTATTTTGATCTCTTTGCACGAAATCACAAACGCAACGGCGCCTGGATGGATGAGGCGCGCGTATGTCGGCGGTTAAAAAATGGCGAGCTGCAACACCCCGTTGCTTATTTAACCTGTAATTTTCGCGCTCCGCTAGGGGATGTGCCCTCGTTATTAACGCATGATGAAGTGTTAACCCTATTTCATGAATTTGGCCATGGTTTACATCATATGTTAACCAAAATCGACTGCGCGAGTGTTTCTGGGATCAATGGTGTTCCATGGGATGCCATCGAGCTTCCAAGTCAATTTATGGAAAATTGGTGTTGGCAAAACGAGGCGCTTAAATTAATTTCAAGCCACTATCAAACCAAAGAGCGCTTGCCGGATGAATTATTAAAAAAAATGCATCAAGCGAAAAATTTTCAAGCGGGCATGATGCTATTGAGACAATTAGAATTTAGCCTATTTGATTTTCGCTTGCACAATGAATTTAACCCGGAATTAGGGGGAAGAACCCAACCTATTTTGGATGAAATTCGTGCAGAATATCGTGTGGCGCCGACAGCGCCGTATGATCGCTTTCAACATAGCTTTACCCATATTTTTGCTGGTGGCTATGCAGCAGGATATTATAGCTATTTATGGGCAGAAGTATTAGCCAGCGATGCTTTTTCAAAATTTGAAGAAGAAGGAATTTTTAATACAACCACGGGCAAAGCCTTTTTAGAAAAGATTTTAGAAAAGGGCGGCAGCCAAGATCCGGACATTCTGTTTAAAGATTTTCGGGGACGTGCACCCATGATGGAGCCTTTTTTGCGTCATCGTGGGATGGAAGAGTAATGAAAAATAAAATTCGGTATAATGGAATCATAGAGCGAAAAGAAAACACTAATGTTTGCAATATGGTCATGCGATCAAATATGAATATATTCGAACATATCAATATGGTAATTCAACAATGGTCAGTAAATATAGTCAACATCAACATGATCAAATATCGCCACTAAAGTCGAATTTGATCAATGTCATTTTATTTTCCGAGGTTATTATGAAAAGAGCAAAACGAAGTAATTCTGATAGGGCGTTTAAACTTGGGTATATTCAAGGTTCAAGAGGGCATAGTAAAGATTTATGTCCATTCCATACTGCTGCCGAAAAGCGTGACCAGTGGATCGGTGGTTGGAGAGTAGGGCATGCTGACTATGTGGCGGGTTTTCGAACGCCAACTGTGATGTAACCCATTTCGCTCTTAAAAAAACCCGCATAAGCGGGTTTTTTTATTTCATGAGGGGAAAATTGCTTGATTGCTTTGAGGCTGCATCATAGAGTTAAAAGTGGGAACAAAAATAGCTGTTGCCAAAATCATTCCAACAATTGACATAGGATCAGCGCCATTGATGGGGATGAGTAAAACGCTGAGCGCCCCCCCGAGCATTAATCCAAAAAAGGCATCTTCCATTACATGCATAGATTGATTGCTGTTATAAACAAATTCATGAAAATCTGCACCACCTTGAGTTAGTGCTACTTCGGGAAAAGTTAATGCTCTCATATTTTGTACTTCCACAGATCAAATGATTTGTAGCAGCATCATTAAGCAGTCGGCAGAAGCGTTCAAGATTTAACCTATGAACGGTGCTAATTTCCCGACGAACGGTATGTTCTGCTGGACGGGGAAAAAAATACAAGCAAATGAGCGTAGGGGACCGCATATTACAGGGCCGTCCGGTGCGGACGTGCCCTAAGCAAGTAACGGAACTCTATCCGCCGGGATCCGAATAATACCGTCTTCATCCTGCTGATAAACCCTTTTGATCGCTTGGAAGGCATGGCCATAAATAATTTCAAAAGTAGCAGGATAAAGACCATTGGGTAATTGAAAAGCATCATAGGCTTTCAGCATTCGCTTTAAACCATTTTTTGAAGTCAGACCCATCGGGCGATCAAAATGAATATTATGCGCACCGGTTGCTTTTAAATCATGCAGTAACGTGTTGACGTTAGCATAGGTAACCGTGATCATTTCCATATCCATGATGGGATCGGTAAATTGCGTGCGCAGCAAAGCATCGCCAATATCATGCATATCGATAAATTCGTTTACATGAGTAAAATGATCTACCGTTGCAAAGCTTTGGCGCAACTCAAATAAAGTTTGTGGCCCCAAAGTGGTAAAAAAGAGCATGCCGTTGGGTTTAAGCACGCGTTTAAATTCTGCAAATGCAGCTTTTAAATTAAAGCACCATTGCAGGGTGAAATTTGAAAAAATCAAATCCACACTATTATTTTTAAGCGGTAACATTTCGGTATCGCCACAAACATAGTAGGGTTTGTTTTTCCATAAATGCCACGGTTGTTGTTGTTTGGCATAGTGTGTCATTCCTTGCGCCAAATCGACACCGATGATATGACTTTTAGGAAATTGTTGTTGTAATTGTCTTGTTAAAAATCCGGTGCCAGCGCCCACATCCAAAATAATATTCGGTGGTATTTTAATAAGCCTTAAGCGCTCTAATAAGCGTTGGCCAATTTCTTTTTGCACAAAGGCATGTTGATCGTAAGTTTTGGTTGCTTCGCTAAACGAGCGTGCGATGTCAGCTTTTTTTACAACTGGCAAGCGGCTTGGAGTCATACACTTACCACCGTGCAAGGAATAGTTTTAAGTGAAGGGCCACAAGTACTGGGTTCTAATGTTGGAGGCTCCGGAGTGATCCCCATTGCTTCAAACAGCATCACATCGTCATTCATGTCGGCATTTTTAGTAACGAGTAAATTGGGCCCTCCGTGATGAATAGAATTGGCGCCGGCAAAAAAGCAAAGTGCTTGCATGGACTTGCTCATTTCGCGTCGCCCGCCTGAAAGTCTGACATACGATTTTGGCATTAAAATGCGCGCTAAGGCCACACAGCGCACAAAATCAAATTCATCTACTAAAGGGGCATTTTCTAAGGGAGTTCCTTTGATCCGCACCAATTGATTAATGGGCACACTTTGTGGATGTTGGGGTTGATTGGCAAGTGTGAGCAGCAATTCAAGGCGATCTTTTTTGGTTTCGCCCAGTCCTAAAATACCACCGCTACAAACTTTCATTCCGGCAGCGCGAACATGTTGTAACGTTGCCAAGCGATCGGAATAGTTGCGCGAAGTGACTTTAGAAAAATGATTTTCAGAAGTTTCTAAATTATGGTTATAATAATCTAAGCCATTTTCCTTGAGTTTTTCTGCTTGTTTGGGTTGTAGCTTGCCAAGTGTAATACAAGTTTCTAAGCCTAAGGCTTTAATTTCTTTTACCATGGCGATCACATTTTCTAAATTACGCTCGGTGGGTCCGCGCCAAGAAGCTGCAAGACAAATGCGAGTGGCCCCGCGAGCTTTAGCATCTTTCGCAACGCTGATGACTTTATTTAAATCTGCTAAAGGTTGGCTTTCGACACCGTGGTAAACACTTTGTCCGCACCAGCCACAATCTTCGGGGCAACCACCCACTTTAATGTTGTACAAGGTGCACACTTGCACGGTATTGGCGGCAAAATGTTGGCGATGAATTTGCTGCGCTTGAAACATTAAATCCATCAGCGGTTGATGATAAAGCGCGTCTGCTTCTTCATAAGTCCAATCAGTGCGCAAAGGTGAAGATGGCATGGTTTACCTCAAACAGTCCGTCATGGGTGCTCATCCTAGGATGGGCTTCCCTTGGGGATCAACTTCATAGGGGCAGTTAGTGAACAACTGGTTAAAAATTGTACAGCAATTACTCGCGGCTTGTCTACGCTTGCCCTGTCATTGCCTGTTGTGTCTTTCATCCATTAAACGCGATTTTGGTTTATGTGAGTCTTGCGAACAAGCATTACCTTGGTTAAGTGCTGATCAATGTCGTTATTGTGCCTTACCGCTTTTGCAAGAAGGGATCTGCGATCGCTGTCAATATCAAACACCCCCTTATGATAAGCTGCAAGCGTTGTTTGAATATCAATGGCCGGTGGACGCTTTTATCGGAAAATTAAAATATAATGCGCAACTCTCTTTTGCAAAAATTTTAGGCAAATTATTAGCGATGCATTTAACACCACTTACACCCGTGGATTGCATTGTGGCAATGCCGTTAGCACCGGATCGCCAGCGTGAACGTGGCTACAATCAAAGCATTTTGTTGGCAGAAGAAGTCGCAAAAATACAACAAATAAAATTAGATCGTTGGAGTTGTATCAGAAAAATTAATACCTCATCCCAGGCAACGTTATCAGCGAGTAAACGCGCAAGCAATATCACCGAAAATGCGTTTGCCATTTCTCGGCAATTTAATGCGCAGCATGTGCTCGTGATTGATGATGTCGTCACAACGGGTAGCACGGTGAAAGCTTTTACGTTAGCCTTAAAAAATGCGGGAGTAAAAACCGTTGAAGTGTGGGCGTGTTGTCGCACGGGCTTGACGAAAAAAATCTTACGTTGCGGTAGCAACGCAGGATTTTAGCCCCCTACGAGCCCTTTCGCCGTAGCGTAAGCGAAGGCGGAAGCGGCGAAGTGGGGGGAAAGAACATAAACCAAAAAATTAGCCGCGGAAGCGGCGAAGCTTTATTTTACCGCAACGAATCTATTTGCTTCGTTAATTCTTCTTGCGAAGTTTCACCTGGAATAAATCCAACCGGCATCTCTTTGGTAGCAGGGTTACGCCCCAATATAAAAGTGGGGGTGCCGCGCATGCCTAAAGCGACAGCGACTTTTTGATTATTTTGTAGCTCTTGGGTGACTTCAGGGCTATCCATATCTTTTTTAAGTTTTTCAACATTTAAGCCGGTTTCTTTTGCCAACTCAAGTATTTTATCATTCGTTAATACACGAGGATAAGCCATTAATTTTTCGTGAAATTCCTTAAATTTATTTTGATCACGAGCAGCGAGTGCGGCTTTGGCTGCATATAACGAAGATTCTCCTAGTACGGGTAATTCTTTATAAATAATTTGAATGTCTTTATTTTTAAGTAAATTTTCAATCAGGGGGCTCATTGTTTTACAATGTGGGCAATTATAGTCAAAGAATTCAACAACGCTTATTTTAGCATCTTTACCGCCGAGTTTAGGGCTGTTGCTGTTAAAAATATCTTGAATATTTTCTTTAATAGCCGTTTTAGCATTATCTAGCCAAATTTTGTTTTCTTTCACTTGTAAGGCTTGAATGGCTTCTGCAACCACCTCAGGGTTAGCAACGAGGTAGTCATGCACCACCGTGCCAATTTCTTGTTTTTGCTTTTCATCAAAGTCAGCAAAAATATTGGCGTTGAATAGGGCGAGGGCGATGGCAAGGAGGATCTTAGATTTATACACAGTCATAATGTTTTTCTCGAATAATTGGGCCGATAAGGTTATTTCGGCTAAAGAATAGTTTTCTAAATAATACGAGTTTGTGTGTATTTGCTCTTGAAGTGTAAAGGGCATGCAAGATTGGGATTAAAGGGTATACAAGATTGGAATTTTAATTAATTAAACAAGTTGTTTGTGGTTACGGGCAAGCAAATATACCACCATTACCATTGATAGTAATATTATCAACCACAAGTTGAAAGCAACTGGTACCATTTGTTGAATGATTAACAGCGCCGCTCAGCCTTACACTTGAATGTGGTAGATAGACAACCCCACTTAAGTTCCAAGTAGGGGTTGAGCCCGCATCACTAATGTCAACATTAGTTCTTAAAAATGGATCCTGATAAATGCTAATCCCAGACCATGGCCCACTTGCGGGTGCAGCAATATCTAATGTGCCAAGGCCAGATGGTATATGCTGAAATGTTGCATTATTAGCGCCAGTGAATACCACAGTCAATCCAGAACTTGCCATGGTTTGCAACGTAAAGCCATTCAAATCAAGTTGTCCATTGAAAATAACCAAAGCCGCACTACCACCAGGAGTCGTAATTGTTGTATTGCCAGTTAGTTGTAGATCGCCGCAAATAACGGTATTGCCACTTGGCAAAGAAACTGCACCATTATATTGATTGATTAATGGCAAATTTGGCTCTTGAGGGTATGGGTTTAATGGATACAAACCAGGGCAGGGATCTGGAGGAATGTTGGCACTTAGCGCAGAATATGGATCAGGTTGCACAGGTATACCTGTAAATTGCATAACACCACATCCCTTATTAGTTGTATGTGCATCGCCTTCTGCTGCATTAAGATTGTGGCCGGTGCAACGCATACTTGTATTTGAAATAATACTACAGCCATTCAAATTGGCCATAGGAGCACCATGGCTAGTAATACCCTGATTGCCACTTGATGCTAGTGCAAAAATACAAGCAGAAAGAGGATTCACAACGCCGTATGCAACTCCTACCCAACTGCTTAGTAATAAAATCAAAAGAGGATGTAAAATAGTTCTTTTCATTTTTGCAACCCTAATAATGAAGCAATATAT
>JBIOEB010000014.1:0-26963 GCA_044445585.1 Candidatus Berkiellales bacterium | reverse complement strand
GAGTATATACTTCGTACTCGCAATGATGGGTTAATTAACTAGGTTTAACGCCCAGAAATTTTTCATCAACGAAATTGGCCGTTTCTTGAACTAAACCAGCGCCTAAGCCAAGTAGCGAGGAGTAAAGTAAAGTTTGGTTCAAAGTTAGGGTCCACATACTTTCTGCGGGGAGCCCAGAAACTACAAAAGCAGTCACACCACCAGCAACCGCATATTTAACATCAGTAATCACATTCCCGATGCTAAACGCCCCACCACTGATATTTACAAGTTCTTCTTGATTTAAATGACGCATAGATAGTACCTTTTGTTGTTGTTGAGGATATTGAATTAAGCAAGATTATTTTAATTTAAATCGGGCTCAAGAACAAATTTATGCATATACACTTGATAAGCTAAATAACCAAATTTATAATACGTCAGACCATTTAAGGAGCACCAATGTCGACTCGATCAAAAATCATTATTGCACTTGATTATGAGGATGATTCCGAAGTTAAGCAACTTATTAAAAAGTTATCGCCCCAAGAATGTCGCTTAAAAGTGGGGACCACCCTTTTCACGCAATATGGCCCGCCCCTAATTCAATTCTTGCAGCAAGCAGGCTTTGAAATATTTTTAGATTTGAAATTTCACGATATTCCGCAGCAAGTCTCTGGTGCTTGCAATTCTGCTGCCAAATTAGGGGTTTGGATGATGAATGTGCACGCCCTGGGCGGATTAAAAATGTTGCAAGCAGCAAAAGCTGCCGTGGATAAAGCGGCCACCTCCACTCAAAAAAGGCCACTTTTAATAGGAGTCACTTTATTAACCAGTTTAAATCAAAATGATATCGCGCAGTTTAATATGTCCGGTTCATTAGATGATAATGTGCTTCATTTAGCCGCATTATGTTTTGAAGCAGGTTTGGATGGCGTGGTATGCTCTGCACATGAGGTCGAAAAATTAAAGAAAAAATTTGGCGCGAAATTTTTATGTGTCACCCCAGGGATCCGCTTACCGGACGATGCCGCGCATGATCAACAACGGATCATGACACCTACCGATGCCGTTAAAGCAGGAAGTGATTATTTGGTGATGGGCAGATCGATTACCCATGCACCCATTCCATTACAAGTGTTACAACAAGTGAATCAAAGTATTATCGCATGAGCTGGATTTCATATTTATTAGTATTGTTTGGGATCAGTTGGTCCGGCGTTGGGATGTATCGCTGGCATGCCATTAGTAAAGGATTTTTAGATCATCCCTCGGCGCGATCTTCTCATTTTGTCGCAACCCCCAGAGGCGGTGGAATTGTTTTTGCATTGTCATGGAATATTTTGCTGGGCGTGCTGCATTACTACGGTAGTTTTGATCTTCGCACCATCTATTATTTTCTGCCGAGTTTATTAGTTGCTTTTGTGGGTTATTGGGATGATCGTAAAGGATTATCGCCAGCAACCCGCTTAAGTGTCCAAGCGATTGCCGCCATCAGCAGTTTATTTATTTTAGCTGAAGGTGGGGATCTCATTCACGCATTCTTGCCGCAAGTGCCTCTCCCGCTTTGTTTTGGTATCTTGGTGGGTGCTATTCTCTGGATGATTAATTTATATAATTTTATGGATGGATCCGATGGCTTAGCTGCGATGGAAGGGATGTTTGTATTTCTGGTTGGCGGAGCCATGTTGTATCAAGTTGAAGCCTATGAGCTTGCTGTTTTAGCTTTTGGTTTGGTGGCCTTGTTAGGCGGATTTTTAGCGTGGAACTGGCCGAATGCCCGTATTTTTATGGGGGATAGTGGTAGCTACTTTTTAGGTTTTGTCATTGCTTTGTTTGCGTTGTTAAGTTACAAACAGTTTCAGATCTCTTTATTGCTGTGGTTTATTATCACCGCTTTATTTTGGTTTGATGCCACCATCACTTTACTGCGACGGATCCTTGCGAAAGAAAATTTCTTAAAAGCGCATCGTAGTCATGCTTATCAACGATTGATCCAAAAAGGTTGGAGCCATCAGCAAGTTTTATTCGCTGCCATTGGTGTGAATATTGTTCTTTCCATTTTAACGGTGATTGCATTTAACGATCCCAGGCTAATTTATTTTGCACTTGGCGTGGCGATCACTTTCTTATTTTGTCTATACATTTTGGTTGAAATTGCATGGCCGATGTCTCGAACCTGGTATGAAGCTTAAAAGGAGTGCGTGATGAAAGTACTGTGGTCGCAATGGCGTAGTCGATGGGCGGCATTTGCGCATGACTTTCTCAGTATTCCTGTTGCTTGGCTCGGCGCATACTGGTTGCGATTCAATTTAGGGCAAATCCCACCCGAAATATTATCTCAAGCACTGTTAACCTTGCCTTGGTTAATGCTTTTTCAAACCACTGCCTTTTGGGTATTTGGGTTGTATCGTGGGGTATGGCGTTTTGCTTCGATGCCCGATCTCACCCGTATTGTCAAAGCGATTATCATGGGATGTTTATTTACCTTATCGGCAGCTTTTTTATTAACTCGCTTAGAGCATCTTCCGCGATCGGTGATCCCTTTATACGGCATGTTACTCCTGTTAATTTTAGGTGGATCGCGCTTTGTTTATCGTTGGTATAAAGATAAGCCGTATTTTTCACATCATGCGCAAAGAGTGCTGATTGTCGGGGCAGGGTTAGCCGGCGAAAGCTTAGTAAGAGATCTTTTGCGCGACATGAACCGAAGTCGCTTTGTACCCGTTGCCTTTGTAGACGATAAAAAACAAAAACAAGGCCAGGAATTACATGGGATCCGTGTGGTGGGCACTGCCGAGGATATTCCCGAAGTAGTCAAACGCTTTGAAGTAGATATGATCCTCATTGCACTCCCTTCTGCCAATGCTTCACAAATGCGTCGCATTGCAGCCATTTGTGGCGCCACTCAAAAACCGGTTCGTACTTTACCGAGTATGAATGATTTAGTCCAAGGCTTTGTGTCAGTCAAAAATTTAAGAGAAATTTCTTTAGATGATTTATTAGGGCGAGATCCAGTTACGTTAGATTGGCAGGCTATTAATGTTTCTTTGATCAATAAAATTGTATTGGTGAGTGGTGGCGGAGGGTCGATTGGCGCTGAATTGTGTCGCCAAGTGGTGAGACTTGAGATCCAAAAATTAATTATTGTTGATAACAGCGAATATAATCTTTTTTGTATTGAGCAAGAATTATCAAAAACCTTTCCAGAGCAAAAAGATAAAATTGAGTATCATCTCTTAGATGTTTGCGATAGCGTGGCTTTAGAGCGCTTGGTCGAACGGCATCAGCCTGAAGTGATTTTTCATGCTGCAGCCTATAAACATGTTCCTTTGCTTGAACCTCAAATCCGCGCGGGCGTGCGCAACAACATTTTAGGCACTTTTTTCCTCGCTCAAGCCGCGGTGAGATATCACGTCGCCAACTTTGTGTTGGTATCAACCGATAAAGCAGTCAACCCCACCAATGTGATGGGGGCAACCAAACGTGCTGCCGAGCTCGTATGCCAGTATTTTGATGAGCAACAAAAAACCTGTTTTATTACGGTGAGATTTGGTAATGTGTTAGGTTCAAGGGGCTCAGTGGTAGAAACATTTCAGCGTCAATTAGAGCAAGGCGAGCCGCTGAGTGTCACCCACCCTGAAGTGATGCGCTATTTTATGACGATCCCCGAGGCAAGCCAGCTTATTCTGCAAGCATTTGCGATTGGTGAAAAAGGCGAGCTTTTTGTGTTAGATATGGGTGAGCCGGTAAAAATCCGCTACATGGCCGAACAAATGATCCGCTTAGCGGGGAAAGCAGAAGAGATCGGTATTGAATATATCGGGTTACGGCCAGGCGAAAAATTGTTTGAAGAGCTTTTCTATACCGGTGAACCTTTAGTTTCTACTTCACATAATAAAATATTAAAAGCCAATCCGCGGCATATCGATGGTAAAGAGTTTAGAAAACACCTGCAGGCACTACAAGTTGCCGTTGAGGAATGCCGTGACGAGGATATTTATCGGATCATCAAAACCATGGTGCCAGAGTTGCATTATCAAAAAGAGAGCGAGATAAAACTCGAGCAACATGAAGTGCACGATAAGGAAAGTGTTTAATGGCAAAAGTGACTAAAGCAATTTTCCCGGTGGCGGGTTTAGGAACGCGCTTTTTACCTGCAACTAAAGCCAATCCAAAAGAAATGTTACCGATTGTGGATAAACCTTTGATTCAATATGCAGTGGAAGAAGCAGTTGAAGCAGGGATCACCGAGCTGATTTTTGTGACCAGCAGTAGTAAACGCGCCATTGAAGATCATTTTGATACCAATTATGAGCTCGAGCAAAAATTATTGCAGCAAGGCAAATCTGAACTCTTAGAAATTGTGCAAAATATTGTGCCTAAAGGCGTGGACTGCATTTACGTGCGTCAACCTCAAGCGTTAGGGTTAGGACATGCAGTTTTATGTGCAAAAACGGTTGTTGGCAATAATACTTTTGCAGTGTTGTTGGCTGATGATTTAATTGATTCAACGAAAACTTGTTGTTTAATTCAAATGCTAGAGGTTTATCATCAGAACAATGTCAGTGTGGTTGCAGTTCAAAAAATACACCCACAAGATTCTGAAAAATATGGGGTGATTGCAGTCGATCCTGATTGGCAGGGAATGGGGCAGATTGATGCGATTGTCGAAAAACCAAAACCAGCTGAAGCGCCGTCTTCTTATGGTGTGGTAGGTCGTTATATATTAACTCCCGCAATTTTTAATATTTTAGATCATTTACCCCCTGGGCGTAATGGTGAAATTCAACTTACGGATGCGATTGCAGGGTTACTTAAAAAAGAAAAAGTCATGGCGTTGCAATTTCAGGGAACGCGTTATGATTGCGGAAGTAAATTGGGTTATATGCAAGCAATGATTGCTTTAGGTTTAAAACATCCGGATTTGGGAAGTGGGTTTAGAGATTATTTATTAAAAATGCAACTGGAGATTTGAGGAAAGCACACAAAAATAATCGCCATGCTAACGCCGACAAGGTGGAAAGCTAATCCCGTTTACCTACACTTTCCATGGAGATTTATTAAATAGGTTGTTATAGTAATAATATAAATAACGATATATCTATATATATAACGAAAGGGGAATGGCAATGTTACGTAAAATGTGGCAATTTATCGTTAACCTTTTCTCTAAAAAACACAGTAAAAAAACGCAACTTGTAGGGCATCCAGACCAGGTGGAACCTAAATATTGGCCTGAAGTGGTCGATTTTATGGAAACGCTTAACACGATTATTGACAGCCACACCATCGAAGACAGTAACATTCAAATTATCAATCAACGGATTGTCGATTATGTTCAAGAGCAAATTAATATTAAAGGCTCGCTAGATGACATCGAACAACGCTACCTAGCTTTAGATACGCTTGCCGATCGCATCTTAGTGCGTAACCTTAGCCGCATTGTGGGTTTAAAACAAAATGAAAGCACCCGCGCAGAATTTTCAGAAGCCATTGAACACTTTAAACATCGCTTACATCAACGCCATCAACATGAAATTGCTTCGCATCATGGAAAGCAATAAATGCGAGCAGTGGTCTTAGAAAAACCCGGCGAAAAATTAATCTTACAAGAAATTCCCGTCCCATCTCCTGGTGATTTTGATCTCTTAATCAAAGTCAGTGCCTGTGGTATTTGTCGAACCGATCTTCATGTGATCGACGGTGAGCTCAAACACCCTGTCTTGCCTTTAATTCCTGGCCATCAAATTGTGGGTTTTGTTCAAAAAGTAGGAAATAAAGTGAATACTTTCAAAGTGGGAGATCGCATTGGCGTCCCTTGGTTAGGCGGTAGTTGTGGCCAATGTGAATTTTGCCTAAATCATCAAGAAAATCTTTGTGACAAAGCCATTTATACGGGCTATCAACGAAATGGCGGCCTGGCGGATTATTGCGTCGCAGACAGTCGTTATTGTTTTCCAATACCCAATTTGTACCCTGATTTACAAGCTGCGCCATTATTATGTGCAGGTCTTATCGGGTATAGAGCTTTATCTAAAACAGGCGATGCAAAACGGCTTGGATTTTACGGCTTTGGGGCGAGTGCGCATATTTTAACTCAACTGGCAGTGTATCAAGGTAAAGAAGTCTATGCCTTTACTCGTCAAGGTGATCTCAAAACTCAAGTGTTTGCTAAAAAATTAGGAGCTATTTGGGCAGGGGATCCCAGTCAAACACCACCGGCACCTTTAGATGCGGCCATTATTTTTGCGCCGGATGGAAATTTAATTCCTATCGCCCTTAAACAGATCAAAAAAGGTGGAACAGTTGTGTGCTCAGGGATCCATATGAGTGATATTCCCACATTTGCTTATGAAATATTGTGGGGAGAAAGACATTTATGCTCGGTTGCCAATTTAACACGTTTAGATGGCGAAGGATTTTTGAGCGTTGCCCCTAAAGTGCCTATTCAGACTGAGATCAATGTTTATTCCTTAGAAAATGCTAATGAAGCACTGATGGATCTACGACAAGGAAAGTTTTCTGGGGCAGCAGTTATCCAAGTAAGTGTGTGAGTACTATTGCTGACGCTTAACGGCTGTGATCGCGTCTTTAACATTCTCATGAATTTCAAAAATAGTTGAAAATCCACTAATATCGAACACTTCGCGCACATCTTTCGACATATCGCACAAAAGCAACTTACCGCCATAGGGTTTCACTTTTTTAGCTGCCAGCAACAAGACGCGGAGTCCTGCGCTACTGATAAACTGGACTCGTAAAAAATCGATGATCATGGAATGAGTACCGGCATCGATGATTTCGATTAATTTTTGTTCAAATTCTACCGCAGCAGTACTATCAATTCTGCCACTTAAAGAAATAATGACATTCCCATCGATTTTATCGTCTTTAATTTCCATAATAACCCTTCGATTTTTGCAACAAAATTAATCTAGTGTTTTAGTGATCTTTAATACGTTATAATCACCTTCTCGTAGGTATTCAACTTTGTCCATTAAGGTTGTCACAAGATGAATACCCAAGCCCCCAATATCTCTCTCATCCAACGATAATTTTACATCCGGTCGCGTTTGTGCAGTGGGATCAAAAGGAACTCCATCATCCCGTAATTCCAATTCTATAATTTCGTCTAATACTCGACATTCTAATGAGACCGCATGTTCTACTTTGTCGGCATAAGCATGCGCGATGATATTAGTGATTAATTCGTCAACGCATAATAAAACTTTATTCGTAATGGTATCTGGGATTTTCTCATCATGAAGAAAATACTCAATTCGTCGAGCTATTCGCGGTGCCTCTTCTTTATCGTTTGCGAAATGTAAGAGTAGGCGATGAGCAGTTATCATAGCGTTCGTCCACGTTAGTTTTGTTTCTTAGTTAAAAATCTTACTGCCAGCATAGTAATATCATCGCTTTGCGGATAGCCCTCAGCAAATGTGGTGATATCTGTTCTTATTGTATTGATTAATTCACTTATTGCCAAATGACGGTAATTATTCAAATTATCGGTAAGGCGTTTTTCACCATAAAAGCCACCAGAAGCACTTTCAGCTTCAGTCACGCCATCGGTATACAAAAACAACACGTCTCCTGGATTGAGAGTGATTTGATCCGATCCGTACTTGATATCTTCCATCACACCTACTGCCATGCCATGTTTTTTGCTTAACATTTCAATATTAGCTTCTTTGCGGATGATAACAGGTGGGTTATGTCCCGCATTCGTGTAAGTGAAAATCCCTGTTTTTATATCTAGAATTCCATAGAAGGTGGTGACAAACATCACGTTGGTATTGTCTTTTTGTAAAGCATCATTGACTTTATTGACACATTCATTGGGCGTAGTAGGATAATTATAAGCGTGGGCTCTTAAAAGAGTACGACTGACAGTCATAAATAAAGCGGCAGGAACTCCTTTTCCGGAGACATCCGCTATCACGACACCCAGATGTGTTTTATCATTATCTAGCCAAAAGAAGTCGTAAAAATCCCCACCAATTTCTTTGGCGGCAGTCATTTTTGCGAATAATTCGATTTGTTCGTCGTGAATAAAAGTTCGTGGCAAAATAGATTGTTGGATCTCACTGGCGACATTAAGCTCGTGTAAAATACTATCCAGCCGTGATTGTGTTTTTTGTGCGTAGATTAAACTTTGAATATGGTGCAACGTCTTGTCAATGGTGATGGTTAAATCTTCAAAATTAATTGGCTTGGTCACAAAGTCGAAAGCCCCTAAATTCATTGCGGCGCGAATATTGTTCATATCACCATAAGCAGAAACAATGATAGGGATCACTTGAGGATGTTTTTCACTTATATTTTTTAATAAAGTTAAGCCATCCATTTCTGGCATGTTTATGTCGGAAACCACTAAACGAATGTTAGAATCTTTTGCTAATAGGTCAAGTGCTTCAACACCGTTACGCGCAAACGATAAATTAAATTTCCCTTCTTTCATTTGCTTACGAAAACGTTGTTTCATGAGAACTTCGACGTCGGGTTCATCATCGACGAATAATATTTTTTGTCCAGTTAAGTTATTTTCCATAGATGAACCTATTGTGTCTCACGGCTTTCTTTAGGTAAAACAATAATGAATTCAGAAAATTCTCCAAGCTTTGAATTTACTTCTAACTTTCCTTTGTGCTCTTCTACAATTATATCATAACAAATTGGCAACCCCAGTCCGGTGCCTTGACCAACCGGCTTGGTGGTAAAAAATGGTTCAAAAATTTTGTCTTTAATTTCGTCTGGAATACCATTGCCATTATCTTTTATTTTAATAATCACTTCTTTTGGCGTTTGTTCGGTTGAGATCATAATCACTGGCATAAAAGGGGGCTTGGTGCCTTTAGCGATTTCCCTTTCAGATTTTTCATTCGCTGCATACAGGCCGTTGTTGATAATATTCAGAAATACTCTACCAATATTCTGAGGCGACGCTGGAATCAAACCAAGGTTAGGGTCTAAATGCTTTTCAATTTTGGCATTAAATTTATTATTTTGCGCCCGAAGGCCGTGATAAGCTAAATTTAAATATTCCTCAAGCAGTGCATTGATATCGATAGGGGTTTTTTCAGTTTCCGCACTTCTAGATTGAATTAGCATGTTTTTAATGATCGACTCAGCACGTTTACCATGTTCGTTAATTTTTTTGCACGTCATCGAGACATCTTCGATAATTTCTTTTAACGTGTTTTTGGTTTCTTCAGGTAGATTAGCGATCTTTTCGACTTCATCCTTAAGCTCTTGTAACATTTCTATAGTCGTGTCGGAAAAATTATTAATGAAATTAAGAGGGTTTTTTATTTCATGAGCAATGCCTGCCATGAGCATGCCAATCGACGCCATTTTTTCCTGGCTAATTAATTGTTGTTGGGTATCTTTAAGTGATTTGATGGCTTGTTCAAGTTGTTGGTTTTTGTCGGTAAGTGATCGCGTTTGTTCTTCAAGTTGTTTTTCGAGGGTACTTTTTTGTTCGGTCAATTTATCCAGACTGTGAATTTCTTCGCTGCTGGTTTGCTGTGATTGCCGTAAAATAAAGTAAATCAACAATAAAGCAATGACGCCAACGAGCGCACAAGAGATCACCAGATGATCAAAGCCAAAACGGGCACTGTAACCAAAAAACGCAATGCCACCGACAATCGCTAAGAGGATTGGAAGGCGATAAGGCCTTTGTATAATAAAGCGAAATAGTCCCTTCAATGTTACCCGAGCCTCCATGGAGAACGGATCGATACATAATAATATTATAATAGTATATGTTAGAAAGGGTGCTTAGGGGGTAAGAGGGATTTTAGCGGCTGTTGATAAATTTATTTGAAGGTCGATGGCTACAATTGGCTCCCCGAGACGGGCTCGAACCGCCGACCCGGTGATTAACAGTCACCTGCTCTACCAACTGAGCTATCGGGGAATAACCGGGAGAATAACTTTCCAGGCCTACGTAAGTCAAGCTTCCTTCACCGCACGGCTAAGGCGCTCAATCGCTTTTTCCAGAGTTTCCATGCTGGTTGCAAAAGAAAGGCGAACAAAGCCTTCAGCACCAAAAGCAGAGCCAGGAACTAATGCTAAGCCAACTGAATTGATTAAGTACTCTGAAAACTGAAGATCGTTTTTCATTTGTGGATTGTGATCGATCACATCTTGAACGCGTGCAAAAGCGTAAAAAGTGCCATCGCCAGGAGCACATTGGATCCCAGGGATCGCGTTTAATGCTTTAACCAGATAATCGTGACGTTTTTTAAAAGTCTCTACCATGGTAACGACCGTTTCCATACCACCACGCAACGCAGCTTCAGCAGCTGCTTGAGCAATAGAAGTTGGATTAGAAGTGCTTTGGCTCTGCAGATTGTTCATCGCTTTAATAATTTGCGCTGGGCCACATGCGTAACCAATGCGCCATCCTGTCATCGAATAAGCTTTAGACACGCCATTTAGAACAATGGTACGATCATAAAGCTCAGGACAAGCCATCACAATATTACTAAATGGCTCTTTTGCCCACCAAATATGTTCGTACATATCATCGGTGCCAATGAGTACTTGCGGATGTTTCAACAAAACTTTGCTTAAAGAGAGTAACTCTTCGCGTGTATACGCCATCCCCGTTGGATTAGAAGGGCTATTTAAAAATAACAATTTAGTTCTAGGGGTAATGGCTGCCTCAAGCTGAGCAGCGGTAATTTTAAATCGTTGATTGATGTCGGTTTGAATAAAAACTGGCTTACCATCTGCCAGCAGCACCATATCCGGGTACGAAACCCAATAAGGCGCAGGGATAATCACTTCGTCGCCTTCTTGGATAATAGCTTGCAGCAAGTTGTAAATAGATTGTTTACCACCGGTTGAAACAATAATTTGGTTCAGATCATATTTTAAGTGATTAAAGCGTTGCATTTTTTCGGCAACAGCAGATTTTAAGCTTGGGATCCCATCGACAGCGGTATATTTGGTTTTACCATCGCGTATTGCTTTGATGGCGGCTTCCTTAATATGCTCTGGGGTGTCAAAATCAGGCTCTCCTGCACCGAGGCTGACGATATCTTTGCCAGCGGCTTTAAGCTCTGCTGCCCGTTGGGTAACAGCCAAAGTTGGAGAAGGTTTGATCCGTAAAATGCGATTGGTGAGTTGAATACCCAAGATAATATCCCCAGATTGAATAACAACTAGACCTAAATACTATGCCACAGTGGCTTGCAGGGTGAAAGACAAGAGTGAGTGATGAGTAAAAAATTTCGATTAGCCACCCCATTTAAACCCGCAGGGGATCAACCCGAGGCGATTACCCGTTTGATCGAAAACCTTGAAGCAGGCGTGATGTATCAAACGCTTTTAGGGGTGACGGGATCAGGGAAAACATTTACCGTGGCGAATGTGATCCAAGCGATCCAGCGCCCTACCATTGTATTAGCACCCAATAAAACGTTGGCAGCACAACTTTATGGCGAGATGAAATCATTTTTTCCGGATAACTCAGTGGAATATTTTGTTTCGTATTACGATTATTATCAGCCCGAAGCTTATGTGCCATCCAGCGATACCTATATCGAAAAAGATGCCGCAGTCAATGAACACATTGAACAAATGCGTTTATCAGCGACGAAGGCGTTACTTGAACGAAAAGATTCTATTATTGTTGCAACGGTGTCAGCGATTTATGGTTTGGGCGATCCTGAATCATATTTGAGCATGATGTTGCATTTAACTAAAGGAACGCAAATTGATCAGCGCGCGATTTTAAGGCGTTTAGCAGAATTACAATATACGCGTAATGATATTGAATTACATCGCGGACATTATCGTGTTCGTGGGGATGTGATCGATGTATTTCCGGCAGAATCCGAAAAATATGCTGTTCGGATCCAATTGTTTGGCAATGAAATCGATGGGTTATCGATTTTTGATCCCTTAACGGGGCATATTCAGCAAGAGCTTGCACGAATTACGATTTATCCTAAAACGCATTATGTCACCCCCAGGCAACGGGTATTAGATGCAGTCGAAGAAATCAAAGTAGAGTTAAAAGAACGTTTAGCGTATTTTCGAGAAAATAATAAATTAGTCGAAGCGCAACGTTTAGAGCAACGCACGCAGTATGATATTGAAATGCTGATAGAGCTTGGATTTTGTACGGGGATTGAAAATTATTCGCGCTATTTATCCGGTCGCAAACCGGGCGAGCCACCACCCACATTAATTGATTATTTGCCAAAAAAATCTTTAATGATCTTGGATGAGTCGCACGTGATGGTGCCGCAATTGGGGGCGATGTACAAAGGAGATCGTTCCCGAAAAGAAACGTTAGTGGAATATGGTTTTCGGTTGCCGTCTGCTTTAGATAATCGGCCTTTACGTTATGATGAATTTTTGCAAATGATGTCCCAAGCGATATTTGTTTCAGCGACTCCTGGGGAAGAAGAGCTTAAGTTTTCGGGTAAACCCATTGAACAAATTGTGCGCCCGACAGGGTTATTAGATCCTAAAATCATCGTGCGCCCGGCGGCCAGCCAAGTGGATGATGTTTTATCCGAAATCAACGAACGGGTAAAAATCAATGAAAGGGTATTAATCACTACTTTAACGAAGCGCATGTCAGAAGATCTCGCAGAATATTTAGCAGAACAAGGCGTCAAAGTGCGCTATTTGCATTCCGATATCGACACGGTTGAGCGCGTTGAAATCATTCGTGATCTGCGGCTAGGGGTGTTTGATGTGTTAGTGGGGATCAATCTATTGCGCGAAGGCTTAGATATGCCGGAGGTATCCTTAGTGGCAATTTTCGATGCCGATAAAGAAGGGTTTTTGCGTTCAGCGCGATCACTTATTCAAACGATTGGTCGAGCAGCACGTCATCTTCACGGCACGGCGATCATGTATGCCGATCAGATGACGCGGAGTATGAAATCCGCTATTGAAGAAACCGATCGCAGGCGTCATAAACAAGATCAATACAATAAACAACATGGGATCACGCCTAAATCTATTCAAAAAGCGGTGGCGGATATTATGGGCGGCGCTTATGCTAGCCAAACCATGGTCAAAAAATCGGTAAAAAAAGCGCGCAAAGCTCAAGCGGCAAATCCCATTGTGGAAGAGATCCGCCAAAGCTTACATATTCATCATTCTTTAAGCCCACAAGAATTAACGAAACGTTTAAAAAGATGGGACGATAAAATGTACGAATATGCGCGAAATTTGGAATTCGAGCAAGCCGCTGCTATTCGAGATGAAATCAAGCTATTTAAAGAAGCGACGTTTATTCAAAAAACGTAGGGCGTGCTGCCTTTAGCCCCGGCGAAAGCCGCGGGAAGCGTGCACACCATCTTTTGGCCATAGCTTTTTGGTGTGCTTTAAATGCTTAGGACAAATTCTGTCATTTGGTCAGTTCGGACTAGGTTTGGCATTAGCTTCCAAATTTAAATTCTTCATTGCTACCACAACATCTGCTTCTTGATCATTGGCCCTACTAGGCTCTCTAAACTCACGCTCTCGTGAAGCTTCAAATTGATGTAAAAAACCAGGCGAGGGTAGTGGCGGTGGTGATGCTGGTGCTAGCGTTGGTGCTGTTGCTCCAGGTGGTACTTGCACTTCCATCTCACATTTTTTAGTTTGATTTTCAATTAATTTCGCTAATAAGGCTTGAGTTTTTTTCCCTTTGATAACTTGGAGATCTGTCTTTCGTAAGGCTATAATATTTTCTTCCAACCCTTCGTGCCAATCTGGGGTATCATTGACTAAACCTGTTTCAAATTGATCTCCGAGTTTAAAGATGACTTTCTTCGAGGGTTGCGTGTTTACGCCATGATGCTCATTGCGATGGGGGATATATTTTTCAGCAATGATACGACCTACGCCACTTCCAACTATTTCTTCATAAATTTCTGGTTCAAATTCCTTTAATCTTGCAAGTTGCTCTCCTAAATTTATCATACTCGCATTGATGGCATGTAGAGCAATTTGGTGAACAAAATCATCCTGTTCGAGTAGTAGATAGCAAATATCTAGTAACCGAAGATGTGATTGGATCACTTTTAGCCGTTGTAAGGTGGCATGGGTTGATCGTTTGTTTTCAAGGGCTGGCTGTAGTTCTCTACTCACAAAAGGTCTATTGTCTCGAAATGAGGTATCTAGTAATCTCAACCCATCGTCTACAAAACAAGCTTTCATAAAAAGATGAAAATTAGATTCTTGCTTGAATTCATTGACTATGGCATAAACGCCATGGATCAATTGGCAATCAAAGTTATACATATCACCGTTCACTATTTTTTTATCTTGCAAAAATAGCGAGCGATTGGCTTTAAATAAATTATCGAGTAAAGCTAGATCTAAAATGGAGTATACGGTTTGATCATCTTTGTCTAATAAACCCTGCAGAACCCCTTTCATGACATCTCTTTCATGGACAAGTTTTCTAATAAAGGTTAATTCAGTATCGATTTTCGTTTCAGAAGGATTATCTTTTTTTACTGAGCTTGCGCTATTATCTTCTTTTTTTGATAAAGCCTTAAGATCGGTGTTAAATTCTTTAATGACAGGTGGCCTTGGGCCTGGATAGGGTAATGGCCTATCTTGCGCCACTTGGGCTTTTTTAGGATCTCTGCGAGTTTCTTTATCTATATTGATATTGCGCGCTTTTGTTTTCTTCGAATTGGGTTGTTTACCTTTACCGCTTCCTTTTTCCTTTTTGCCTGTGGCCCTTGACTGTGACTGTGATTTAACTTCACTCTGTGGCTGCCTTTTGGGTGCAGCATAATGTCGACGTGGTGAAGGAGGTGAAGCAGGAAAATAATACTCAGGCGCTTTGTAGGGTTCAGGATTAGAGGCAGTCGACTGAGAAGGAGTCGGAGCTTCACTTGCAGGTTTTGGCAAAATTTCGGGTTTATTCGTTTTTAACCATTCTTGTAATTTATCTAAAAATTCATAAAACTGGATGATTGTTGCTGTTTGATTTGCAGAAATGGTCACATCAAAAGCGTTTCTTGTACAGCTTATAAATGGATAAGATTTGCACAGATCTTGAAGGGATGTCCATTTGGTATCATCTAAAGCTGTTAGGGCGGTTTCTGCAACTTTTATTTCTAATGAAAATGTTCTCTTTTTTGGAAGCACTTTTTCTAATAAGAAATTGATGGTGCCAGCGTTTAATACAAGATTAAACTCATCGGTGCGTAATGTTCTCATCGTATCGAGACTTAACAAATTTTCGTTGAATAAAATTGGTATGCATTCGGGTTGATGATAAGCGGAAATGATAATAAATTCGTTTAAGTTTTCTGAAGGGCTTCTTTTGATTTGTTGTAACACCCTTTTTGCCAAAGGAATATCATTAATAAATAAAGCCAAACTGAAAACGGTATGCCCCATTTCAGATCGTCTCGTTAAATTTTCACTGGCATTTAATAATAGCTCAATTAAGGTATTTTTTCTTAACACAATGGCTGACATGAGTGGTGTCCAACCGTGATAATGTAACCAATCAGGTAATTTACCGTTATTTTCTTGAATAATATTTTCAAGAGAGCGAATTGCTAAACCTACTTTTGTATCGTCTTCAGATTCAATCCGTTCAATCAAAGTTCTAGCAAGAAAAGCATCGTTTCTTTCTTGATGGGGATAATCTTCTGGCAGGTTGTGTTCTGTGAAGCCAGTTTCTAATTTTACTTTATCTCCATTGCCAACGCGATGACATTTTCGTAAACAATTTAATTGCAGCGATAGCGGTAAGTGTCTAACAAAGGCAAGTAGAGCCAAAAATGAATGATCAAATTCACCTGCTCGTAATAATGCTTCAAAAATCAATAAATATTTTAAATCAGAAAAATGCAAAAGGGCGTCGTCAAATTTCCATTTAGGATGTAATGCGGCGATTTTTAATAGGGCTATGCCCAATGATAATCTGGCTTCAGGTGTATGCTCCTCGTCTTCTGCAAATGCTGCGAGTGTTTCATAATGATAGCTGGTGTCTTCAAATATATTGAGATTAAATAAATTAGACTTTGCAAAGTCGAATAAGGGGCGAAGCGAAGGGGTTCTCAGTAAACCTAAACCCGTCAAAAGACTTAACCTTTCTGAATTATTTTTCCATTGGATCTCAGTTTTAGCTGAGGCAAGAAAACGTGTTAAGGGAGCTTTAATTTGTTCAGTTTCCCAGACAAGCATCAGTTTTTTTGCATCTGAGGTGCCTGCCAGCGTATTGGTAATTAATGGCATACAGTAAAAATGGGGTGGAGAATATAAATCTTCAAAGGTTGAACAATGACTTAACCTTGCCCATATTAATTCAAAAATCTCTATCGGTACCCTAGCATCCCTAAAGAGGAGAGGCCAAACTACTATAGTTTCGCCATAAAGTAATTCTTCATCAGTGTATTCATGGTTATATTTTTTCCAAATACTTACAAATGCCTCCCTAGAGCGTCCATCTAGTACTTTTAAAAGGCTATTTGCTAAAAAAGTAAGTTTTTCTGTTGGGCCAGGAGGATAAAAATCAGCTAATTGCAAATCTCGAAACCGTTCAATTGCCTCTGAAATATAATCATGATTCGGTAACCTTATTAAGAGCATCAAAACCGATTTACCTTGAAAAGGCCCTTGTTGAAAAGGTCTTCTTAATTGCTCCAGAGAATAATATTGAAAGTTGTTTGCTAAATTTTCTTCAAGATCTTCTAACGTTTGACAAAAATCCAAAGAGGCAAATAGTTGAACATTATCTACACCAGGATTGATAGTGGCAGAGCGTGAGGCGCCACGAGAGGGGGCTGGTTGAGGGGTTTTAGTTTGAGTAGCTGCTACCCCCATTATCTCATTAACTCTCAAAGGCCAAGATTTTTGTAACCATTTTGGTTGAAGAGGAGCAGGTAACCCTATCAGTAGTTCAGGATCCTTTAAAGTGGTGGGTTGAAATTCCCCATATTCTATTAATAATTCACAAACCAGCCAATATTTTTTCTGAAAGAAATGACGAAATGCAGTGTCGAAATTCCATTGCGGGTGTGAAAATATCGCTGCTAAAGCTTCGGGAGCAATAAGATCGCGGTTACCTAGTTCTTCTATTGCATCGAGACACTCCAAATGATAAGTGGTATCTTTAAATATCGTAGTGCTAGGTAAATTAGCTGAGGCAAAGCCAAATATCGGAATTAGAATAGGATAGTTCGAATTCGCAGTCGTCATTAATCCTGTTAAACCGGATAATTCTCTAGTTATTTCCTTTCCCTTCCGTTCATACGTTAACGTTCGCCGATAATTAATAATAAATTGTGTTACTGGCACTTTTAATTTGGGGGGGGCCCACACTAGCAGTAATGCTTCACCATTCGTTCTACCTTCAAAAATATTCTCTAAAATCAATTTCAAAGAATTTTCTGGTCCAATTAAATGATCATATGACACTATTGGCCATAATCTTTGCCAGAGTATCTTAAGAACATCGGTCGGAATTTTATCCATATGAAATAATGCCGGCCATAAGGCGACGTTAGAATTGAAATAAGAAAGTAGTTCTTCATCCGTAAATTCTTGACCCCATTGCTGCCATAAATTTTTAAACGCAGATGATATGCCGTATTGACACAGATGAAATAAATTATATAAAAGTAAGGGTTTTTGTGTTTGAGGAGGAGCACGATAAAAATCTGTCAGTTTAAGTTTAGCTCCAAATTTCTTGATGGTGGGGGATATCAAATCTCGATTATTAATGTACTGCAAACTGTTTAAAACAGTTCTTCCTACAAATGTTCCTGTGGTTAAAGGGGTTCTTAATACTTCTAAGGGAAATTGATCGAAATGATTGGTAAAGTACTCAACAAATTCTTTTTGGGTGTTACAACCGTTTAGGGCTGCTAGCAGTTGATTGTTACTTCGGGGGCCTTTTTCCATCTATAAAACCATTTTGAGGAATGAAAAGGGGATATTATATTTAGAGAGGAGCAAAAATGCAAGTCAGAAGCATTACACGTGTTGATTGATGGTAGACAGGGTGGTGGAAACGCAAGATGCTTGGCACGAAAGATGGTGGGCACGCTTCGCTTTGCCCACCCTACGGCAGCCCACCCAACGGCAGCCCGCTCTAGTCTTTTTTCACGGGCAAGTGCAAACGAATATGCAATTCCTTAAGTTGTCTTTCAGTGACTTCACCCGGCGCTTGCATTAGTAAATCTTGTGCTTGCTGATTCATGGGGAAGGCAATCACTTCGCGAATATTAGGCTCATTTGCCAATAACATCACAATTCGATCGATCCCGGGTGCGCAACCACCATGCGGCGGAGCGCCATATTTAAAGGCATTTAGCATGCCGCCAAATTTGCTTTCGACCACTTCTTTGCCATAACCTGCAATTGCAAAAGCTTTGTACATCACTTCGGGTAAATGATTCCGAATTGCACCGCTAGATAATTCAACGCCGTTGCATACAATATCGTATTGATAGGCTTTAATCGTCAGGGGATCTTTGGTCAGCAGCGCTTCAATCCCACCTTGTGGCATCGAAAAAGGATTATGAGAAAAATCGATTTTTTTCTCGTCTTCATTCCATTCGTATAAAGGAAAATCTACCACCCAACAAAACTGAAAAGCATTGGGATCAATTAAGGATAATTCTTCCCCTAAACGCGTGCGGGTTAAACCTGCGAGTTTTTCAGCAGCGGCTTGAGCAGCACAGACGAAAAAGACCGAATCACCTTCTTGGCAAGTGGTTAAAGTTTTAAGATGTTCAATTCTTTCGGGCGAGAGGAATTTAGCAATTGGCCCTTTAGCTTCGCCATCGTTAAAGATAATATAACCCAGGCCTGGGGCGCCTTGCGCTTTAGCCCAATCATTTAATTTATCAAAAAAGCTTCGTGAATGGCCTGAGGTGTTAGGTGCAGGGATCGCACGTACAATCGCCCCTTTTTCAATGGCTTTAGCGAAAGCATTGAATTCCGAGCCTTGAAACACCGAGGTGACATCGGCAATGATCAAAGGATTGCGTATATCGGGCTTATCGACCCCATATCTGAGCATGGCATCATCATAGGAAAAGCGCGGGAAAGGATAATTATTCACCTTACGGCTGCTAGCAAATTCCATAAAAACGCCGTGCAGTACTGGTTCAATTGCAGCAAACACATCTTCTTGCGTCACATAAGACATTTCAAAGTCGAGTTGGTAAAATTCGCCAGGGGATCGATCGGCGCGGGAGTCTTCATCACGAAAACACGGTGCAATTTGAAAGTAACGATCAAATCCCGCCACCATGAGCAATTGTTTAAATTGTTGTGGTGCTTGGGGCAGCGCATAAAATTTCCCCGGGTGTATTCTGCTGGGCACTAGATAATCGCGCGCGCCTTCAGGTGAGCTCGAAGTTAAAATCGGAGTTTGCATTTCCAAAAAGCCTTGACCAAGCATGCGTTGGCGCAGCGATGAAATAATTTTAGAGCGCAGCACAATATTGTGATGCATTTTTTCGCGCCGTAAATCTAAAAAGCGATAACGTAAACGCGTTTCTTCTGGGAATTCTTGATCGCTATTGACTTGAACCGGTAACACTTCGGCTTGTGAATCGATATCAAAGGTTTCAACGGCCAGTTCAATTTTACCGGTAGACATTTTAGGATTCACCGTGTCAGGCGTACGTTTAACCACTTTTCCAGTCACGGTGACCACGCTTTCGTAACGAGCGCGATCTGCCATAATAAATGCAGTTGAGGTGATATCGATCACACATTGCGTGATCCCATAATGATCGCGTAAATCGATAAACAATAAATTCCCATGATCACGTTTACGGTGAACCCAACCAGAAAGCCGAACGGTTTGCCCTTCTTCACTTAGCGATAACTCGCCACAAGTATGAGTACGATATCGATGCATATACTTAAACCATTTGAAAATCAAAAGATCAGTTTAACGTATTGAGACAAGCCGCGTGAAGCGATTTCCTTGCCTTAGGGTTAAAAAAGGTGGTATCTTTTTTTGCACTTCATATTAGGCGCGTAGCTCAGTGGTAGAGCACCACCTTGACATGGTGGTGGTCGGTGGTTCGATCCCACTCGCGCCTACCAAACTTCACAGTGCATATGTAACAAAACTAACACTTTTTATTGCCGTGGGCCTTGAGAAAGATTTAATCCTTTCATCGCAGTGACGATATCTTCTGGTAGGCCACTATGCTTATCTTTTTGTTGAGCCCTGCCTTGAGGCGCTGCTTTAAAGACTTCAAATAGAGGTAAAGTGCTGGGAGCAGGAGCTTCTGATTGAAGTTGACATCTTTGCGTTAGCTCTTCAATTGAATTATCTAATAGTCGGCCTGATTTTCTTCCGTTAATCACTTGCAGATCTGTTTTTCTTAAAGCTTCGATATTTTCAAACAAGCATTCTTGCTGATCTTTATCGGTGCTGATAAATCCGGTTTCTACAGTATCTCCCACTTGAAAAGAGGTTAATGTGAGAGGCTTTGGATTGACGCCGTGCCTTAAATTACGATAAAAGCGATATTTATCCAGAATTTTACCAAGTGGAGTATCCTTTATTTTTTTATAAAGTTCTGGATCAAACTCTTCTAACCTTGCATATTGTTCCCCTAAAAGCGACATACAGGCGCTGATGCAATGCAAAGCAATTTGGCGAATAGATTCTTCTTTTTCTAGTAACGGATAACAATCAGTGATTAATTGAAGTAAAGATTTCATCAATTGCAAACGCACTTTCGTTGCTTGACTTGATTGTGGATTTGCTAAAGAACCAAGAATTTGAGTATGAAAAGCTTGACTGTCTCGGTGGGTTGAATTGAATAACTGAAAACCATCACTCACAAAACAAGCGTTGATAAAAAATTCAAAATTGGCTTGTAGCTTACTATCATCTAAAAACCCATAAATACCATGGATCAATCGGCAATCAAACTCATAAATATCTTTATTCGCTAAAATGTCTTTATGGGTAAGATCATCCTTTTGTAAGAAAAGGGCTCGGTTGGTTTTAAATAAATTATCTAGTAATGCCATATTTAAAATAGCACGAGGGGTTTGATCATCCTTATTAAGCAAACCTTGAAGGATCTCTTTCATTCTATCTCTTTCAGAAGAGAGCTCTCTAATGAAAGTTAATTCGGTGTGGATTTTTGCATCAGGGCCGGTGTCTTCTTTTGATGCTGCTTCCATTTTAACTTCTCTTGAAAGAGCGTCTAGATCGATTTTAGATTCTTGACCTGGCTGTAATTTGAAGATAGGGCCTTGAAAGCGCGGTAATTCTCCTGCTGCTGCGACTTTTGATATGGGGTGATCCAAGGGTTTAGGCGGCTCTGTGCTAACTTTTCGTTGAGGAACAACACCCGTCCCTTTAGGCGCTTTACCTCCGCCGCCACGTTTTTTCTTTTGGTGATCGACTTGCGTTTTAGTCGCACCATGGGGACGCGCAGGAGAAGCTTTGGGAGAAGGCGCACTGCTGGGTGGTGGTGAAAGCGTTGGTGCAGCAGGTCGTGAAGGTTGAGGTGCTGCAGGTAAAGCAGCAGAGCGGGGTGCTGCTTCCTTCTTTTGATTGATTTCCAACCACTGAAGCATTTCATTATAAAATGGGTAAAAAACTTCAAGGGAAATGTCATGCGGCGTTTCTTTCGTCGCTGAAATTTGAGCTTCAAGATTATAGTTGGTGATGTTCAAATTTATCCAAGGATACTTTTGACACACTTCTCGAAGGGTTTTCAATTTTGTTTGATCGGGTTGGCCTGTTTGATCTTCAAGCGAAATGCGTCGGACTCTTGATGATAATATTTTTGAAAGCAAAAAATTTAAGCTGTAAGGCTCTAATCTAACGGTTGAATAAAGTTTACTCAAAGCATTTTGTTTTTCTTGGTCTTTTACTAAAAAGTCAATTTCATTTTCACCCATTAAAGTAAGGAGTGTATAAGGGTGACGTTTAACAAAATCGGCTAAAAATGTTTGATAAGCATCGGGTGTTTTAAGTTCGGTTTTTAATTTTGGTAGAAGCTTTCTCACCAATGGCGTGTTTTGCGTTAAAAACGCTAAACTTAAGGCGCAATGGCCCATATCAGATCGGTTAAGCAGCGTTGGGCACGCATCTAGCAATGGGGGAATGAATCGTTCTCTGCCGGCAGCAATGGCGGAAAAGAGAGGTGTCCAGCGAAGGAGTTGCATGGATGGCAATTGATCTTTGTTTTGCTCAAGCATTTCTTGAAATGTTACCGTTCGTAGACGTTTGTCCTGCTCATTTTTATCTTCAGCTTCGATGAACTCTATGAAGGTTTGGGTACTATCTACCTTTCCTCTTGGTGGCAAGGGTAAAACATCTGGTAGAGGGCTTTCAGTAACAAATGCAGGATCTAATCTAAACTTAGCAGTACCAGGAAAAGGACGGAATTTTCTTAAACATTGCAGTTTAAGGTCGAGGGGTAAAGCGCGCAGCACGGTAGGATCAGTCAGTGTTGAAGCGTTAAATCTTCCATCTATTAAGAGAACTCTACATATGATCCAATAATTTTTATGACAAAAGTGGCGAAATATTTCATCAATGTCCCATTTAGGGTGTGCCTTCATGGGGGGTAGATTTAAAAGATAAGTTTTAAGTTTCCATTCTTTATTTTTCTCACATTCTTCAATGTTGCCGAGCTGCTCAAGAAAAAAACGGGTATCTTCAAATATCTTTGGATTATCCAAATTTCGAGAGATAAAGGCTTCTAAGGGTTCTATAGTCTGTGCTAGACGAGGGTTGGCTTCACATCTTCTGATAAGAAGCCCTAAAAGACTAGCCTTTTCTGTTGCTTTGTGCCCGCTTTTGTATGTCCAATTTACATCGATTTGGGTTTTGATAAGATACTTGGTAAGTGGAATTTTAAATTTGGGGGTGTTCCACACTAACATGAGTGCTTCACCATCTGTTTTGAGCTGATTCATATTTTCAACAAGCAACCGTGGCAGGGGCACAGTATCATTTTTAGGGTTTGTTAAATATTCGGGGGTGATAATATGTTGTAATCTGTCTCTCCAAAGAGCTTCAAAAATGCTAAGGGGGATGGCAGGCTCTACAAAAAGTTCTACTAAAATGGGTTCGGGAAGGCCCAGATAATAAAGCAACTCTTCATCGCTGTATTCACGACCAAATTGTTTCCAAACACTTAAAAATGCGCTAGGGAATTTTTTACCTATCTGAAGTACTCTATGTAAAAAATCAATTTTGGCGTCTGGGTTACTTTGATCTAAAAAATCTACTAACTTAAGATGGCGCCCAAACCGTTGAATAGCGGGGGTGAAAGGATCACCGTCAAAGTATTCCAAATATTGAAAAAGCATTAAAACCGTTTTGCCACGTAAGAACATATGGAAATCTGAGGGTAAACTCGATTTTAAGAAATTCAAATCTTGAGTTTTGGCAAAGGCGACTAATTCATACCTATCTACGGGTTGATCATCGGTTGCTATTTTATCGTCAGAGGTAAATTCATCATCGGATGATGAATTATTATCGGCTGCATCGGACGCTAGTTTATCATCGGATGATGATGCAGCATCGGACGCTAGATTATTATCGGATCTTTTACCGCCGGCAGCAGTACCTTTTTTCATGATAACCCTGTTAGATTATTGTAAATGCAAAATATGGTAACATTTTAATGCCGTTATTACAAGTTAGGCTAGGAACTGTTTTTGGCAAAAACATCATTCGCCATTTATATTAATGGCAAAGAGTGTGTGTACAATGCCGTGTACAATGGCGATGATAGCCTCACAATTTGGGCATTTACATGGTAAAAAGCAAATAGCGATGTTCATGATTTATCTTCAGAATCAGATTTTTTAATTTTAGTCGCTTCAATAAGTTGATCAAAATCAGATTTATGCATCAGATCTTGCTTCTTTCTGAAAACATCATATTCTTTCTCTGCAAGTGCTACTGCTACTTCATGCGACACTTTACCAAGACCAGAGAGTATTTCTTGCTCATTAAACTTCAAAAATGCATCAAGTTTTTCTGACCAGTCTTTCATGGTCATGACTTTACCTCTAGCAGCTTGAAATTCTGCATGATCGATGTACATACTTACGATCCTGTTAAGCTGTGAAATTTCATTGTGGCCTAAGTAATTTTTAGCAACTGTGGTATCAGATAAAAAGATTTTCCCACTAGGCGCTTTACGCCATGTTGTGAGTCCCATGTTGGGTTTTTCACTATTAGCACGATCTATTATAATTTCAGCTGCAGTATTTCCTGTGATTGCAAAGTGCAATTTGTTTTGAACATTTGCGAAAAATTTCGAGGCAGGATCTGATTTGGGAGAATAGTCCACTGAAGTTGCATAGATGTCAGTAATTTTTTGATAAGCCATACGTTCAGAGGCTCTGATCTCTCGGATTTCTTCCAAGAGTTCATCAAAAAATCGCGCATCAAATTTAGACCCTTTTTTAAATCTATCAGAGTCAATCGCAAAGCCTTTAAAAATATAACTTTTTAATTTGTCTGTAGCCCAAGTGCGGAAAGCAATTCCACGTTCAGAGTTTACTTTGTATCCAACAGAGATTACGGCCTCTAGGTTGTAGAAAAGCATCTTACGAGTGATTGGCCTTTGACCCTCTTGTTGAACTACCGAGAATTCCTCGGTAGTTGAGCTCTGATTCAGTTCGCCTGCCGTATATATATTTTTGAGGTGTAATGAGATATTGTCAGCTGAGCAACCAAGCAAATCCGCCATATGCTTTTGGGTAAGCCAAATGTTTTCATTTTCAAACCTAACAGCTATGGAAATTTTCCCATCTTCTGTCTCGTAGAACACTATTTCATTAGGTGGCAACATTTGGTCGCTGTTCTTCTTGCTCATTATTCAACCTTATTCGTACCTGGTAGGAGTTCACTCATTTGTGCTCCCACTGGATAATACTTTTTAATGGCAGCAATTATACATTGCTGCATGAGTATGTTCGACTGTAAGATTGCTAATACACGCTACAGTAAACAGCATATCAAACACTTTATTGCCTGCCATTAGAAATTTGTAATCTTTCCATCGCAGTGACGATATTTTCTGGTGAGCCACTAAGCTTATCATTTTGTTGATCCCTGGCTTGACTTAAGGTTTTAGCTTTACAAAACTTAACGAAATAACAATCAAAGCTTTACTCGGAAAAAAACAATGTCTCAAAAACCCAAGATCCTTATCATCGGCGCAGGTCTGGCAGGATTAGCCGCAGCTAAAAAACTTTTGGCTCATCAATGTAACGTCACGATCCTGGAAGCGCGAAATCGCATTGGCGGTAGAACTTGGACCGATCATTCATTGGGTTTTCCTTTTGATGTGGGTGCCTTGTTTATTCATGGCATTGAAAATAACCCGATCACAGATCTCGCTAAAAAAAGTCATACTAAAATTTCCTTTTTTGATCTTAGTTCACGATCTATAGATCAGCAGAAATTTCTTTCAAGCGAAAGTTTTAATATGCTGTATAGACAATTTGATAAATTAGTTGATGATGCGAGCCACAATGCGCGTCTTCAACCACAAGATATGTCTTTACAGCAAGCCATTACCACTATTTTTAATCCACAGGAATATCCTGGATTAAATCATCAAATCATTTCTTGGCTTTCGTATGGGCTTTCGCTTTACGCAGGGATGGAAACGAGTGCACTCTCGGCTAAACATTGGAACGAAGATGAAGTAATGTTAGAGGGTGGCAATTATATTCTATTAGATGGATATCAGCCGATTGTGACTGATCTTGCCAAAGAATTACCGATTTTGTTATCAACGCAAGTCACTGGTGTAAAATTACGCAAAGAAAACGTACAGGTTGAAACCACTCAGGGAAATTATGAAGCAGATGCAGTGATTATTACGGTGCCTTTAGGGGTGCTAAAAAAGGAAGTGATCCAATTTGATCCCCCATTACCTCAACCTAAAATAGCAGCAATCAATCGTTTGGGGATGGGAGTAATGGATAAAATTGTGTTAAAATTTCCATATGTTTTCTGGCCAAAAGACAAACAAATTATTTCTTATTATGGCGAAAGGGATCCAGCAATAAAAGGCTTTATTAACTTTGATTATTTTTTTAAACAGCCCATGTTACAAGGTGGCATGAGTGGCACGGCTGCCAAAGAATATGAAATGTTGGACGATAAAGCTATTATTGCAGAAATGATGAGCGTGCTAAAAGAATTATTTGGCAATGCTATTCCCAATCCAACTGCTATGTTAAGAACCAAATGGGCAATGGATCCCTTTAGTTTTGGATCATATTCCTATATTCCTGTGGGCGCGAGCGGTAACGATTACGATATATTAGCCGAACCACTTGAAAATAAGCTTTTCTTTGCAGGGGAAGCGACTCATCGACAATTTCCTGGTATGACGCATGGGGCTTATTTATCTGGGTTAAGGGAAGCAGAGCGTATTGTTAAGATTAATCTATAAAAATCACAAAATTGTCGCCACTAACTGCTTGCACCAAAAAGCTAAAGAGAAAAGAAGGAAAGAGAAGGGTAAGGTAAGGTAAGGTAAGGTAAGGTAAGGTAAGGTGTTTAAAAAACAACTGCGCAGTAAGCTTCAGGTTGATCAGCCTGCAAGGTGTTTGTCAAAAAAAATTTTGCTCAATGAGCCGTAAAACAAGCTGACCAGAATTTTGCCAGCCTGAAGATTCTTTCTATTTTCTTCATTGAGCAAAATTTTTTTCTCGACAAACCACCTTGCTTTTGAGTCCGCAGAGATCCTATCTGCAATAGGCCGTCAGATAATGTTGAATACTTTGCAAAAAGGATCTGGCTCCCCAGGATCCCGCATCAAGTGCGGGACAAGTTTAGCGAGGAGCTTGTCTCCCCGGAATTTAGCGACGCTTAGCGAGTTTACGAGCGTTAGTGTCGCTTAATATCCGGGGTCCAGAGGTAATAAAATCATGATATAATTTTTTCATATAAATCAAGCCACTGAAGGTCTGGATCCCGGATATCAAGTCACGCTAAGCTCACAAGTTCGCTAAGCGTG
>JBIOEB010000013.1:0-27235 GCA_044445585.1 Candidatus Berkiellales bacterium | reverse complement strand
TATATAGATCTCCCTTTTCATGGGTAAAACGAGATTTTTTTTGAATTATTTCTTCCAATCTAGCTGGAGGAGCCATGGAAACCAACTTCGCAGAAAATATTTATGCTTCTAATATTGCACCGCTGCCAGGGCAGCTATACGTCATGCGCCGGGATAATACTACGCTCATGCCGTTTAACCCCGAGAAAATCAAAACCGCCATCACCAAAGCTTATTTAGCCGTTGAAGGGGACAATGCTGCCGCTTCTCGTCGTGTTCACGAGGTGGTTGAAGAGCTAACCAATCAAATTTACAAGACGATTTCGCGCTACCTCAATACCGGGGGTGTCGTTCGTGTCGAAGAAATCCAAGATCAAGTCGAATTAGCTTTAATGCGGGCTGAATTACATAAAGTTGCCCGAACTTATATTCTTTATCGCGAAGAACGACGTCTTGCCCGTGCCGCCAAACCAGCAGAAGTACGTACACATGCCATCAATGTGACACAAGAGGATGGCAGCCGTCTCCCATTGGATGAACAAAAACTGCTTCGTATCGTTGAAACGGCTTGCAACAATCTTGAAGATGTTGCTCCGCAAATGATTGTGACCGAAACGATCCGAAATATCTTCGATGGCATTAAGGCCAGCGATTTACGCAAAGCGCTGATCATGAGTGCTCGCACCAAAATTGAATTTGAGCCCAATTATTCTTTTGTGGCTGCTCGTTTATTGCTAGATGATTTGCACCGTGAAGCCCTTAGCTTTTTAGCCATGCCAATACCGCAAAACGAAGCGGAAAAGAAAACGCATTACCCTAAGATATTTAAGCAATTTATTCAAAAAGGCATCGATTCCGAATTACTCTCCCCAGAGTTAAAGAGCTTTGATTTAGAAAAACTTGGGAAAGCGTTAAAGCCCGAACGCGATCAACAATTTACTTATTTAGGCTTACAAACCTTGTACGATCGCTACTTTTTACATCATCGAAGCATTCGTTTTGAATTACCACAGCCTTTCTTTATGCGGGTTGCGATGGGGCTTGCACTCAACGAAACCAATAAAAACGAGCGCGCGATCGAATTTTATAATTTATTATCTTCTTTCGATTACATGAGCTCTACGCCAACGCTATTTAACTCGGGTACTTTACGGCCGCAGTTATCGAGTTGCTATCTTTCAACCGTACCTGACGATCTTGAAGGCATTTATAATGCCCTTAAGGATAACGCGTTACTTTCAAAATTTGCTGGCGGTTTAGGTAACGACTGGACACCCGTCAGAGCCATGGCAGCACACATTAAGGGCACCAATGGTAAATCTCAAGGTGTGGTGCCATTCCTAAAAGTGGCGAATGATTCAGCCGTTGCTGTCAATCAAGGTGGTAAGCGTAAAGGTGCTTTATGCTCGTATCTAGAAACTTGGCATCTTGATATCGAAGAATTTCTTGAGCTTCGCAAAAATACCGGTGATGATCGCCGCCGTACTCATGATATGAACACTGCCAATTGGGTGCCCGATCTGTTTATGAAGCGGGTGATGGAAAATAAAGAATGGACTTTATTCTCACCCGATGAAGTGCCTGATTTACACGATTTATATGGCAAAGCCTTTGACATTGCGTATGAAGCTTATGAGAAAAAAGCTGAGCAAGGGATCATTAAAAACTTTAAGAAAATGCCTGCAAATAACTTGTGGCGTAAAATGTTAAGCATGATTTTTGAAACTGGCCACCCTTGGATAACGTTTAAAGATCCTTGTAATTTACGTTCTCCGCAGCAGCACGCTGGCGTAGTGCACAGCTCAAACTTGTGCACCGAAATTACCTTAAATACCTCTGCGGATGAAATTGCCGTGTGCAATTTAGGCAGTATCAATGTCGCTCAACACGTTACCGAAACGGGTTTAGATCTTCCTAAATTACAACAAACCATTCTCACTGCAGTACGTATGTTAGATAACGTGATCGATATTAATTATTATTCGGTTCCTCAAGCACGCAAATCCAATTTACGTCACCGCCCGGTGGGCTTAGGGTTAATGGGTTTCCAGGATGCTTTGTATCAACTCAATATTCCCTACAGCTCGCAAAAGGCAATTGAATTTGCCGATAGAACCATGGAAGCGATCAGCTACTATGCAATTTCTGCGTCTTGTGATTTAGCAAAAGAACGTGGCGCTTATAGTACCTTTGCAGGTTCCTTGTGGAGTAAAGGGATCCTCCCGATTGATTCCATCCGTTTGCTTCGTGACTATCGTGGAAATTATTTAGAGCTCGACGAGAGTCAAACTTTAGATTGGAATTCGCTTCGTGATCGCGTTAAATCCGTGGGCATGCGAAATTCTAATGTGATGGCCATTGCGCCTACTGCAACGATTTCTAATATTTGCGGCATTGTGCAATCCATTGAACCGACTTATCAAAATCTCTACGTAAAATCCAATTTATCTGGGGAATTTACGGTGGTGAATCCCTATTTGGTAAAAGATCTCAAAAAATTAAATATTTGGGACGAAGTGCTGGTGAATGATTTAAAATATTTCAACGGCAGCGTTCAGCAAATTTCACGTATTCCAGATGATCTTAAAGCAAAATACGCAACTGTTTTCGAAGTCGAGCCAAACTGGTTGATCGAAGCCGGCGCGCGGCGACAAAAATGGATTGATCAAGCCCAATCGCTTAATATTTATATCGATAAGCCCTCGGGCAAGAAAATCGATGCAATCTATAAACTGGCTTGGTTAAGAGGGTTAAAAACCACTTATTATGCGCGAACCTTAGGGGCGTCGGATGCCGAAAAATCCACCATTTCGCGTAGTTCGTTAAATGCTGTCACCACGGTATCCGAAACGGTGATCGCAACCAATATCGCAATGTGTGCAATCGATGATCCCACTTGCGAAGCTTGCCAATAAAGGAGTTTAGTCATGCCTACTACTGCATCATCACTCAGAACCGCCCCTGCGCTCTCAGGAGGCGCAACCGGTTTAGAAGCGCTCGAAATGGGCGCCGCTCGGATCCGCGTCGATGATAAACAAATTATTAATTGTCGTGCCGATCTGAATCAACTGGTTCCTTTTAAATATGAATGGGCTTGGGATAAATATCTGGTTGCTTGTGCGAATCATTGGATGCCAAATGAAGTGAATATGTCTGCCGATGTGGCTCTGTGGAAAAGTACCAACGGTTTGACTGCCGATGAAAGAATGATTATTGAACGTAATCTAGGATTTTTCTCCACAGCGGATTCCTTAGTGGCCAATAATTTGGTGTTGGCGGTGTATCGTCATATCACCAATCCAGAATGTCGCCAATATTTATTGCGTCAAGCGTTTGAAGAAGCGCTACACACCCATGCGTATCAACACGTGATTGAAAGTTTAGGCATGGAAGAAGACAGAATATTTAATATGTATCGTGAAATTCCTGCCGTTTCTAAAAAGGCTACTTGGGCCCTGCCCTTTACCCAAAGCTTAGGTGATCTCACCTTTAAAACGGGTACTTTTGAAGCTAATCAACGACTGTTAAGAGATCTTATTGCTTTTTATGTAGTATTTGAAGGGATCTTTTTCTATGTCGGCTTTACGCAGGTATTGACTCTCGGGCGGCGCAATAAAATGACGGGCACCGCCGAGCAATTTCAATATATTTTACGCGATGAATCGATGCATCTTAATTTTGGCATCGATGTGATCAATCAAATTAAAATTGAGAACCCTGATCTGTGGACAGCGGATTTTCAAAAAGAAGCCATTAATCTGATCCATCAGGGTGTCGATTTAGAATACCAATATGCAATCGATACGATGCCTCGTGGCATTTTAGGCTTAAATGCTCAAATGTTTAAAGAATATTTAGAATTTATTGCCAATCGACGCTGCACTCAAATTGGTTTGAAAGAACAATTCCCGGGTGCCACTAATCCTTTCCCGTGGATGAGTGAAATGATTGATCTTAAGAAAGAGAAAAACTTTTTCGAGACACGCGTTACCGAATATCAAACGGGTGGAACGTTGAGTTGGGATGATTAGCTAATTCCAGAGTTGTAGATAGACCGCTTAATATGGTAAAAATTAAGGATATGCTGAAATAATATTTTTGCTACAAAAACTCAAGGAGTGAACAACAATGTTGCACGGATTGCGTTTATTTTTTGTTGCCCTTTTTGCAACCATACCTTTGTGGTGCCAAGCAAACTATGCACCACAAACCACTGGTGAGCCTGGCTCACCCAGCGCAACGACGACCATCGACGGGCAACAACTCCCTCCCCCACCGCAAAAATTCAAAGGCAAAATTGAACGCAACGTCGCAGATTCTAAACCCTATTGGCCAGCACGTGTTGTGCCACCCAAAGGCGCTCCTAATGTTTTATTAATAATGACTGACGACGTCGGCTTTGGTGCGCCCTCTACCTTTGGAGGAGTGATCCCAACACCATCGCTAGATCGCATCGCAAATATGGGACTTCGCTATACCCAATTTCATTCGACTGCATTATGCTCACCCACCCGAGCAGCATTAATTACCGGACGAAATCACCATTCAGCTGGTTTTGGCGTAGTTGCTGAGCAAGCGACGGGTTATCCCGGTTATGATTCAATCATTTCCCGCGACAAAACTACTATTGGCCGGATCTTAAAAGATCATGGTTATTGGACGTCTTGGTTTGGTAAAAATCACAACACACCTTCGTTCCAAGCCAGTCAAGCTGGCCCCTTTGATCAATGGCCAGTAGGAATGGGATTTGATTATTTTTATGGCTTTGTGGGTGGCGATGCTAACCAATGGCAACCGAATTTGTTCCGCAATACCACCGCCATTTACCCTTATGTGAACAATCCGGGGTGGAATTTAATTACCGGAATGGCAGATGATGCCATCGAATATATGCATCGCATCACCGCAATTGATTCCGATCAACCTTTCTTTATTTATTATGTTCCTGGGGCAACTCATGCACCACACCACCCTACCCCAGAATGGATCAAAAAGATCAGCGATCTGCATTTATTTGATAAGGGTTGGAATGAACTTCGAAATCAAATTTTTGAAAATCAGAAAAAATTGGGTGTGATCCCACAAAATGCCAAACTCACTCCGTGGCCACAAGACAGGCTCAAAAACTGGGATAAATTAACACCGGACGAGCAAAAATTGTTTATTCATCAAGCCAATGTTTATGCTGCTTACCTCGCCTATGCAGATCATGAAATTGGTCGCGTGATCCAAGCCGTAGAAGAAATGGGCAAACTAGACAATACCCTGATCATTTACATTAGCGGTGATAATGGTGGCTCGGCGGAAGGCACCCTGGTTGGCACACCCAACGAAGTGGCTTCACTGCAAGGATTCGATGTTCCCGTTGATATCCAGCTAAAAGCCTTTTACGATGCGTGGGGATCCGATCGCACTTATCCGCACATGGCTGTGGGTTGGACATGGGCCTTTGATACCCCATTTTCTTGGACTAAACAAATTGCTTCACATTTTGGTGGTACCCGCCAAGGGATGGCAATTGCTTGGCCTAAAGTCATTAAAGAGAAAGGCGGCATTCGTAACCAATTCCATCATGTGATCGACATTGTGCCCACCATTTTAGAAGCAACAGGTATAAAAGCACCCAAAATAGTTGATGGTATTTCACAAAAACCCATTGAAGGGGTGAGCATGATGTACACCTTCGATGCGAAAAATGCGAATGCACCTTCACAGCATCACACGCAATATTTTGAAATGTTTGGCGATCACGCCATTTATCATGACGGTTGGATTGCCAGCACTAAAGTGATGCGTGCGCCTTGGGATTTAATAGGCCCTGTCAGTCAGGATCCAGGTAGTTTTCCCTATGAGCTGTACGATCTCACGCACGACTGGACGCAATACGAAAATGTTGCGGCCAAATACCCAGCTAAGCTTAAAGAGCTCGAAAATTTATTTTGGGTAGAAGCCAAAAAATATCAAGTGTTACCATTGGATGCCACTGTTGCTACACGAATGGTAACACCACGTCCAAGCCTTTCAGCCGGGCGCACTGAATTTTCCTGGTCTGGCGTCATCACAGGCACTCCTAATGGGGATGCACCTTCTATTCTAAATTCTTCTTATCGTTTCACAGCCGATATTGAGATCCCACAAACCAACGCCGAAGGCATGATCGTCACGCAAGGGGGTCGCTTTGGTGGCTATGGATTTTATATCCAAAAAGGCAAACCGGTATTTGTCTGGAATTTGCTGGATCTTAAACGCATTCGCTGGGAAGGACCGGATGTGTTAACTGCTGGCAAGCACACGCTTGAGTTTGATTTTAAATATAATGGCCTCGGGTTCGGGACGCTTGCTTTTAATAACGCAAGTGGGATCGGGCAAGGGGGTGTTGGCGTGCTAAAAGTAGATGGTAAAGAAGTTGCTAAGCAAACCATGGAGCACACGATTCCCCTTTTACTGCAATGGGATGAGAATTTTGATATTGGTGCGGATACAGGCACGCCTGTTGCTGAAGACTATCAAGTTCCATTTAACTTCACGGGTAAAATCCATAAATTGAAGCTGGTGATTGATCGACCCAAGTTGTCGGCCGAAGACATCAAGCAGCTGACAACCAAAGGGCAACGTAATAATCCGGCGAGTGAATAGGGTATACGGCAAGTATACTCAAACCAATTTGTTTTTAGGCGAGGCGCCAAGCGAACGAAGCCCCAGGAGTGTACGCTTTGGTACACGACCGGGGTGAGCGAGCGCAGGCAACAAAGCATAAAAGCAAATTGGGAAGAGTATTATGGTCTGAAACCCACCACCCGCTTAGGCAACCTCGGCCTCGCATGCGTTTCAATATACTCGACCACTAACGAAGCAATATCGCAATTGGAAATTCGTTCTATCAACCGCAAACTTGCCGAAGGATCCACATCGATCACCCGCGGCCCTTCTTTAGTTCTGAGTAAATTGACTTCAGCAAACTTAAGGCCCAAAATGCGCGCCGCTCTTACGGCTAATTTACTTTCGGGACTGCTTAACTTAATAGGGATCGCTTTTGACAACGGTTTATCCGGGCCTTTTGCCACTGCTGCAATGACTTTATTTCCTAAAACAATACAGCGTATATCTTTTGCTCCGTGTTCTTTAACATATTCTTGAGCAATAAAATTCGCTTCTAAACCCCTAAACGCTTGCATCACCGCAGCGGCTGCTTTATTGGTTTCGGCTAAAACAACCTCTTTACTCCCTGCCCCTAATAATTTAATTACTAACGGGGCACCACCAACAATTTTAATCATATCTTTAATATCGCCAGGATAATGCGCAAAAGCGGTTGTTGGCATAGCGACGCCTGCTCTGCCTAACAACTGATGTGCAAACAATCGATCGCGAGTATTGGCAATCGCACTAGAATGATTTAAACAAAAAATACCAAGCGATTCGAATTGCCTTAAAATGGCGACACCATAAAAAGTAATCGAAGGGCCAATTCGTGGGATCACCGCATCAAAGTGAGGTAATAATTTCCCTTGATAATGCAAAGTCGGTGTGGTCGAACCAATATCAACATAACACCGTGTGGTATTGACGACTTCAACTTTATGTCCGTGATTTTCTGCGACCGTGGCTAATCTATCGGTGGAATAGTTACTGCGTGATCGACTTAAAATGCACAGATTTAACCGTCGTTTTTGCCTTTTTGCTGCAATATGATCATAAACCGTTGCGCTCGGCGTGCCCAAAATAAAAGATTCCCCTGGCACGACAAGCAGTTTTCCTTCCATGGCACTTCGACCAATGAGCATACGATAAGCCATGGTTTCACGATCGGTAAGGGTAATTTCAATTGGCCATTTTTGTTTGCCAAATTGCACCATCGTGCGGATCACATAACGCAATTCTGTTTGTCCATTAGAACTGGTCACTTCGCGTTCATCAACTAAATGAGCAGTACAAAAGACTTCAATTTCAGGGCGATCGGGAATGGGATGAATACCGAAGCGTACTTTAACGTTATCATCTTCAATAATTTTTTCGACCATAAAGGCATGTAACGCAGAAGTTTTGGCCCCTGTATCTACCTTTGCTTGGATCGCTGGTAATTTAAGTTCGGGTAAAGCCACCCACTCTTCCCAACCAATTTGTATCGGATGCGTTGCTGTCATGATATTCCCTATTTATACTCTTCCAGGGACGGCACAGAGGCCGCCGTCCCCTACAACTTTTATGCGTTGTCGCCGACGCCGCTGCGCTCCTTATTTTGTATGCTTCGCGCGGAATGAATCCGCGCTTGCACCCAAGGGGGAGAATCGCGATTCTCCCCCTTGGGAAACCCCCATCGCGTAAAGAACACTTCAAGAATGCTTCGCATCTTGAACTGCGTTGGGTATATTCTGCAGAGCACGAAATAAACCTTGGGCTTTAGCTAAGGTTTCCTGAAATTCGTCATCAGGATCAGAATCTACTGTTACCGCACCACCTGTTTGAAAAGTAACAAAGTTATCTCTGATGGCAAAAGTTCGAATGGTGATTGATAAATCCATATCCCCATTAAAACCCAAATACCCTATACTACCACAATACGGGCCTCTGGCAGTGGGTTCAAGTTCAGCAATAATTTCCATGGCTCGGATTTTGGGCGCACCAGTAATGGAGCCGCCTGGAAAAGTTGCTTGCAACAGATCGAGCACAGATAAATTGGGTTTAAGTTGACCACTCACGGTTGAAACTAAATGGTGAACGGTTGCAAAGGACTCCACTTGACATAAAGCCGGTACCATAACTGAGTGCGGTAAGCAAACCCGTGACAGATCATTGCGCATTAAATCTACAATCATGACATTTTCGGCGCGATCCTTGTCGCTGCTGGCCAGCGCTTCTGCTAAAGCTTTATCCTCGACTGGAGAATTCAGATTGCGCTTCCGCGTACCTTTAATTGGCCTGGTTTCGACACGATGATTTTTAAGTTGCAAAAATCGTTCGGGTGAAGCAGAAGCGATTTTATATTGATCAAACTGGGCAAAGGCTGAAAATGGCGCTGGGTTGCATCGTCGTAATCGTCGATATAACTCAAAAGCAGTTAACTCTGCTGGTAATGTGCCTGAAAATCGTTGAGAAATATTTGCTTCAAAAATATCTCCGGCGCGAATATATTCAATGACCCTTTCCACTGCTTGCTCATATTCTTTTTTGGTAAATGTTGAGGTAATCGCATCATCAGGAATAATTTGTGATGAAATAGGAGGAAGAGGTTTTATTTTTTCTAGCAATTGAAGGGCCCAATGCATTCGCTTTTGCGCACGAATTTTTTGCTTTTCTCCTTGCTCGGGCATCCCACTTGAAAAAAGCCAAGTTTTATGTTGGTGATGATCACAAGCAATCACCAGATCATAAAACCCTAATAGTAACTTGGGAAAGCCTAAGTCATCGCGCTTTGGCTGCGGCAATTTTTCTAAATAGCCGCCCAATTCATACCCAAACCAACCTGCTGCCCCACCTTGAAAGGGAGGCAGATCGGGGTGACAAGTTAAGGAATATTTTTCAAGCTCTGCTTTTAAGGCTAAAAAAGGTGAACCTGAAAGCGTATGTGAATTTAAAATATAAAAGGGATCAAAAGCAATGAAACTATATTTGCCTTGTGGATGGCTTTGCGTTGCGCTATCTAAAAAAATAGATCCTTCTAAAGGGAGTACGGAAAATAAATCTTCGAAGGAGGGGCAAAGGACTTCTTCTACCAGTGGTATCACAAAGTGTACTCGGGTAAGTGGGGCAAAAATACTTCAGTGACAAGCAGAGGATCCTCTTTAATCGTAAACACCGAGCGTCGCCCATACAAAGGTGCCGACAATGGCGTCGCTAAATCCTTGTTGACTTGTTCAAACAACGGGTGGCTTTCATCCAAAGCAATATATTCAAATCGGCTTCGTTGCACATCTGGATTATTATAAAGCAATTTTTCGCCCAAAAAATTTGCTCCTAAAGAAGCAAATTGAGCAAGATGATGTTCATAAGTAACTGCTGGCACCACCACTCGGCCATAGGTCCAAGGGATGTCGTCACCCAGTAAAAAAATGCGACGCACTAACGGAAGGGCTTCGGGTTGAAGATTGAGAATGGCATATTCATCTTCAAACGCCAGGCCAAATTCTTGAGCAATCAGTTTCAGTGTGAGTTGCTGGCAAAAATGGCGCAAGGCTTGGCTCAGAATTTTGGGTTTCGTTAGCCAAGCGTTTATGTTAGTTGAAGGCAGTGGTGAAAGCGTCAATGGATCTGCTACCCAGGAAGATTTCACCTCGTCTTTAGGTGCTGCCATCTGCAATCTCGATAAGGGATTGTAGCAACTTTTGTTTATATTCATTGCTGACAAAAGGAATATCAATAGCCTCGTCAATTTTGTGTTTTAGTAAAGAATGTAACTCTGGATCAGTCAATTCTGATCTTGCTGTTGATACTTGTTCGATGATAGCTGCAGTTAATCTGGCTAATTCAGGACGCATCACTTGATCAAGATCATAAACGTCTTCTTTTGGTGCGCCTTTTTCACGCCAATAATCATGCCATTGATGCTGAATGACTTTAGCAATATCCATTTGCATCTGGACAAAAGCCTGCGTTTTTTCTACATCTAAATCAAATGCTTCAGCATCTATTTTGACTTTACTGAGCAATCTTTTTTCCACTTCTGGCACGTAAATGGGGATGTTATTGTAATATTTATACAAAGCAATTTGCCTCATCAACGATAACCGTTGCGACATCAAATTAAATAATTGAGTAGAAGCGGCAACCGCTGTTTCGTCTGTGTGGGCAAGAATTGGACGAGACATTGAAATCAAAAATAAAGCAGAAATCATTGCTATAACTAAAAAGTAATTTTTCCGACTAAACATATCAACACACTCCTTTGAACAATACGCGTGGGGATCCTACCAAATGCAGGATTGATAAACAATACGCGCGGCATGATTTTGCTTTGTCGCCCTAGAGACAAAATAAACAAGCATTAGATTCTTGGGTGCGATCCTATACGAGCATATAATGTTTACCCATTACAGATGTACCAAATCTAATTAGGTTATATGCCAAACACTCCGTATTACACCAAACCCAAAACACAAACCGGGCTTTTCTTAAATCAGTGGGATGTGATCATCTTGCTGCTGCTGTTTGGCTTGTTGGCCATTCTGGTTTTTGGCGCGCAGCAAATGACCATTCCCTATCATCTAGGGGATCGTCTTCCCATTTCGCTTGATCCCAGTATGCTACCGCATTATGCCATTCGCACCGTTATTCGTATGGCGATTGCTTTATTTTTTTCACTGCTATTCACTTTTACCATTGCTACTTTAGCAGCTAAAAACGAACGCGCAGAAAAATTTATTTTACCCTTTATCGACATTATGCAATCTGTTCCAGTGTTGGGATTTTTGTCGATCACCGTGCTTGGCTTTGTTTATTTATTTCCTGGAAGTTTATTAGGGCCAGAATGTGCCGCCATTTTTGCCATTTTTACCTCACAGGTCTGGAATATGGCCTTAAGCTTTTATCAATCCTTACGTACGGTACCAAAAGAACTCAGAGAAGCTGCCAATCTTTATCATTTAACCCCGTGGCAGCAATTTTGGCGGTTAGAAGTCCCTTTCGCTACACCCAGTCTGATTTGGAATACCATGATGTCGCTTTCTGCTGGCTGGTTTTTTGTGGTGGCCTCCGAGGCTATTTCCGTCAACAATCAATTTATCACCTTACCGGGAATTGGATCTTATATTTATATGGCAACAACACAAGGCAATTATGCGGCAATTGGCTATGTGATCCTTACCATGTTTTTGGTAATTTTAATTTATGATCAACTTATCTTTCGCCCACTGATTGTTTGGTCGGAAAAATTCAAACTGGAATCCAACCCCGAAACCGATACCGAAACTTGGTTTTTAAATTTGTTACAACGGGCACGCTTAACGTATTATTTTATGAAAATGTTAAGGCATTTACGCGATTGGATCACCACGCCGTCCTCAAGACAATATCCCAAAAAAGAGCTCCCCTTAAAATATCGCAAAGCATTAACATGGACTGCCATAACTTTCTGGAATAGTATTTTGTTTATTTCGCTAGTGGGTTCTTGCATTCTTCTGGGATATTTTATTTATTCAACAGTGACCTTAACCGAAGTTGCTAAAGTATTTGGCTTTGGATTGATCACCGCATTGAAAATTACTGTTTTAGTGATTTTAACTTCATTTATCTGGGTGCCCATTGGCGTGTGGATTGGTCTTAAACCAAAAGTGGCTAGCATTATGCAACCCATTGCACAATTTCTAGCGGCTTTTCCAGCAAATTTAGTGTACCCCGTGTTGTTTATGTTGATCTTGAATTATGATCTTAACATCAACCTTTGGAGCACGCCGTTAATAATACTTGGCACCCAATGGTATATTTTATTCAATGTGGTTGCAGGAGCTTCGAATTTACCCCAGGAATTTCATTTAGTGGCACAAAATTATGGTGTAAAAGGTTGGCTATGGTGGCGAAAGCTGATTTTACCTGCGATTTTTCCTTATTATATCACAGGTGCCATGACGGCCGTCGGCGGCAGTTGGAATGCCAGCATCGTTGCTGAAATTGTTCAATGGGGCGGCAAAACCTTACAGGCCATTGGTTTAGGAGGCTATATTACCCATTTTACTTCGGTAGGGAATTTCCCGCGCATTGCCTTAGGCATTGCAGTGATGAGTCTTTATGTTATTGTGATCAATCGCCTATTATGGCACAAGCTTTATCGCTTTGCTGAAGAAAGATATCATTTGGGGTAATGATGACCACACCAGAAAAAAATATTATTTTTAGTATTAAAGATTTAGGCAAAACCTTTCGTACTTCCGAAAAGCAAGAACTGGTGGTGCTGAATAATCTAAATTTAACCCTTTATGAAAATGAAATCGTCGCTATTCTCGGAAAATCAGGTTCAGGCAAATCGACTTTTCTTCGGATCCTGGCAGGGCTTATTAAACCCACTGCCGGTCAAGTGCTTTATCACGGGCAAGCGGTGACGCAACCGGTGCATGGCATTGCCATGATTTTTCAAAATTTTGCTTTACTGCCGTGGCTGACGGTGATGCAAAATGTAGAATTGGGGCTCGAAGCGTTAGGGATCGATCGCAAAGAACGTCGTCAACGCGTGCTGAAGGCCATCGATACCATCGGTTTAGATGGTTTTGAATCAGCGTATCCAAAAGAATTATCGGGTGGCATGCGGCAACGCGTTGCCTTTGCTCGAGCGCTAGTGGTGAACCCAGAATTATTATTAATGGATGAGCCTTTCTCAGCGCTAGATGTGCTCACTGCAGAAAATTTAAGGAGCGATCTAATTGACTTATGGTTAACCAAACGTACTCGCACAAAAGGCATTTTAATAGTTACCCATAGCATTGAAGAAGCCGCCTTGATGGCCGATAGGATCATTATATTATCCAGTAGTCCAGGACGGATCCGCGCCGAGCTTAATGTGAGTACCGCGCAACCTCGCAATGCTCAAGATCCACATTTTCGAAAATTAGTGGATGAGATCTACACCTTGATGACCACTAGCGAACGCAAACGCTTCCGCTTGGAAGACTCTGGCATCGACTATCAAAAAATGGGTTTGGCCTATCCGCTACCCAATGCGGGTATTTCTGAATTAACCGGTTTAGTGGATGCGCTTTACGAAGAACAAACCACACCGGTTGATCTGCCGCTCCTGGCAGAAGATTTACATTTAGAAACCGACAGCCTTTTCCCGTTAACTGAAGCTTTAGAAATACTCAATTTTGCTACCGTATCTAAAGGAGATATTCAGCTCACCGTCGAGGGTAAACGATTTGCAAACGCCAGTATTCTTGAGCGCAAAAGATTATTTGCTTCACAATTAGAAAAACGCGTACCGCTTGCTAAACATATCCGCGAAACGTTGGATAATCGTCCTAATCATCGTGAGGTGGAAGATTATTTTCTAAAAGAGCTTTCCGAGCATTTACCCGAAAACGAGGCAGAGCGGGTGTTAACGGTGATGATCGATTGGGGCCGTTATGCCGAAATATTCGCCTATGATTACGATTCGGGGATCTTAAGCCTTGAAAATCCTAAGTAAAGTTGTTCTTTTTTATTTGATTTTCATTGCTTTCGCAACTGCGTTTGCAAAAGCCCCTCCTATTGAAGTTAAAATCCAGGGCGTTTCTTCCTCCGAAATCAAAGAAAATATTGAAGCCAATTTAGCGATTTTAAGTCAAATGGGAGAGCTCACGCACGATCCAGCGCATCAAAAACAATATCTTGAGCGTGCACGACAAGAAATTATTCAAGCCATTCAACCTTTTGGTTACTATGAAGCTAGCATCGATGACCACCTTGTCACAACCGATCATACTTATAAAGCAATTTTTACCATCAATTTAGGTCAACCTATTCGCATTGCTCAGATCAATTTTATCCTTGAAGGCGAAGGCAGAACAGATCTGGCCTTACAAAGAATAATGGTTGATTTTCCCTTAACGCAAAATGATATTTTTGATCACGACAGTTACGAACAAGGGAAAAAAGCTGTGCTTTCGACGGCAATTTCAGCCGGTTTTTTAAATGCTTCGTTTAGCGAGCACCGAGTTGAAGTCGACATCGACAATCATACCAGTAAGATTTTTTTAACATTAAACACTGGGGTGCGTTATCATTTTGGACCTGTCACTTTTGATAAAACTTATCTTTCCACCCAATTATTAGAGCGCTATCTATCTTTTAAACCCAACGATATTTATTCCCCCGAAAAAATCTTATCGCTGCAAAGCCAATTATCACAAAGCGAATATTTTTCATTCGTTAATGTGAAAGCCTTGTCGGAAGAAACTAGCAATATTGTTCCAGTATTAGTCGAACTCAAAGACGCCAAACCCAATCAATACATTATTGGTGGCGGCTATGGCACCGATACCGGACTTCGCGGTAAAGCCAGTTGGACCCGGCGTCAAATTAACCAATGGGGGCACCGCTTTTCTGCGACTGCGCGATTAGCTGAGATTTATAGCATGTTAGAGCTGGATTATGTCATCCCCGGAAAACATCCGAATACGGATTATGTGAAAATCAAAGGCGGCTTTTTTGAAGATGAATTTAGTGCTAAACGATCTAAAATCTACGAAACCGGAATAAATGAAGTACGTGAAATTTATGGCTGGCAGCGAAATATTGGACTTTCGTACTTACATGAACAATTTAACGCTTTTCTGACCAATGATATTGTACAATCAAAGTTGATCTTACCCAGCATCACTTTTATTCAAACCAAACGGGATGATATCGCATCGCCTACGCATGGTCGGCGCATCGAGATCACCTTTCGTGGATCAGTCGATGCTCTTTTTAGCGATACCAGTTTTTTTCAAACCTATTTACAATTAAGATGGCTACATGCCCTGACCCCAACGTTAAAACTACTGGCGAGAACAGAATTTGGTGCGACCTTTCCTGAAGAGGTCGAAAGGCTGCCATTAAGTCAACGTTTCTATGCCGGCGGTGACTTAAGCTTGCGCGGATTTGCTTATCGATCACTGCCCTTTCAAACCGGTGATGATGGTCAACCTCACCCGGTGGGAGGAACCTATCTTGCCGTTGGCAGCATTGAGCTCGCAAAAACCATTAAAGCGCCTATCGCAATTTTTACCTTTTTAGATGTCGGGAATGCTTTTAGACCTTCTGACAATGAGCTTGAAGCAGGAACAGGCATTGGTGTGGAGTGGATTACGCGTCTGGGTCCCATCAAAGTGGCTGTGGCCAAACCGATTACGCAAAATAGCGATTCTTGGCGGATCCACGCGTCGTTTGGGCCGGAGCTTTAAGGTACATATAGAATTTCCCACCCAAATTCAGTACAATCCCCTTACGTTTTATCAAATTGATGATCTGCCCCCATTGAACACTCGCACCCTCACAGATCAGCTTTCCCCGTTATCGCTTTTTAAAAAGGCTACCAAGCTTATTGCTTTAATTTTCATCACGCTCTGTGCAATGGCGCTTTATGTTGTATTTACGCCTCATGGCGCAAAATTAACCCTCCAAGTTATCTCAGAAATAACCCCTTACCAAATACAATTCACCGATATCTCTGGCTACTTATTAGATCATTTAATATTAAAAGATTTTCAACTCAAAGGCCCCGACTTTGATGCCAAAGCAGAAACCTTAGAAATAGGTTGGAACTTAGAAGACATTTGGCAACGCAAAAGAAATTTTCAATATCTTAACGCTAAGCAGCTACATCTTTGGATCCATTCCACGCAAACCCTTGAATTAAATAGCCCATTGCCATTGTTATTCGATCAAGCACAGAGTGCTGTTAAAGCCGTATTGCCAGTGCCATTACATGTAGAGAATGTCCACCTCACTGACGCCACGCTTTATTGGCAAAAAGAAATTCACCATATTGATTATCTGATCATCAAAAGTGCAACGAGTGACGACTTATCACACATTGAGCAAATTCATTATCAAGGCTCCTTAGGCAGTATGGATGCCTTATTAAAAGATCAAATCAATGCTAAATGGAACCTGCATTTAAAAGAAAATCCTTTGCTTGCACACTATTTTTCTGGTGAGCTGATCACGCAGGGTGAAATTGTTTTACCCAACCGTAAATTAAAAGATCCCAAAAGCATGTTGCAATTAAAATTACAAACGCCTGAAGCCCACTGGGGAGATCGCTCAATTCAAAATTTTTCGCTGACGCTAAACGGGACCATGCCTCAACATCAGGCAAGTATAAAAGGCTTATATCAGGGTGTACCCGTTCTTGCCCACCTTCACGGAAAAATTTCAGAAAAAAAATGGGAAGCCAACGTGCAAAAACTCGATATTGCACACCCTCGATGGCAAAAAATGGGGATCACTCATGGATTAATTCAAGTGAAATGGAACAAGAAATCACTTCGCTCAACCATCGATCTATCGTTATGGGAGCAATATCCCCTGCAACTGGACTTTACCTTGAAAAAGAAAAAACCTTATGCAGTCTCTGGAAAAATGAAAACGCACTTTGACGAAGTCAAAGCGCTTGCGCCACTCTTCCCGGGCTTATCAACCTTACACGGCAAACTAGATGTTGATCTTAATTTAACCGGCACCCTTTCAAAAATGCAATGGTTAGGTGATATCACTTTACATGAAGCCAAACTTCGCAATACCACTTTAGGCAGCAAAGCCATTGTCAATACACTGCATTTTTCGCTGTTAGCCGATCAAAATGTGCTGATCGATGGCAAAGGCACCTATGGCACCGGTCAATTTACATTAAATGGTAAAGGCAACTTTAAAGGCGAACCGGATCTCGCCATTCATTTAAAAGGGGAACAATTGGTATTAAGCGATACGCCAGAATATCATATTATTGGCAACCCGGATTTAATGTTAAAACTTCAACAGGGTAAGCCCATGGTTGAAGGAAATATTACTATTCCTGTTGCTCAAATCAAAAGTTTAAAAAGTCAGGATGTGATTAGCCCAAGCGAGGATGTAGTGATTATTTCAAAGAAAACATCCGCTCCCAAAATCCCCGTCGAGCGCCAGATTGCCTCGCAACTCACTACTCATATTGATCTGATCCTCGGTGATAAAATTTCTTATAAAGGCTATGGCTTATCTACAAAATTAAGCGGAAAAGTTAGCATTAAACAACAACCCGGCCAAAGTACCACCGCCAAAGGGAAACTCACTTTAAACAAAGGAAAATATCGCGCGTATGGTAAAAAATTTGACGTGGATTATGGCGAAATTCTCTTTACCGGCGGCCCGGTGAATGATCCCGTAGTGGACGTTCGAGTCCAACGCACTATCAAAAATAATGCCGTATTTAGCACGCTGCAAGCCGAACAACCTATTACCGCCGGCTTAAAATTTAGTGGCCATTTAAAAAATCCTAAAATATCTTTTTATTCTAAGCCCACCATGAGCAATAGCGATGTGATGTCTTATCTGGTGATTGGCCGCCCACAAAGTCAAGTTGACGAGGCTCAAGCCCAATTACTTTTCGAAGCACTTTCACAATTAACCAGTTTAGTCGGCAATCAACGAAGTGACGCGCATTTTGATTTGGCTGAAAAATTAAAATTGGATCAATTTGGTTTTGTTAAAAAGGAAAATACGATTAAACGACCTGATGGTCGAACGTTAGATGATACCGTTTTGGTATTGGGTAAACAGCTTTCCGATCATCTTTATTTACATTACAGCCTTGGCATTTTAGATTCGGCCAATAATATTGGATTGCGCTATTTACTGGGGAAAAACATCACTCTCGAAGCGCAAACCGGCACCCAAAGCAGTAGCGCGGATGTGTTGCTTTCCTTTGAGGGGCATTAATTTCGAATGGATTAGTGTATATGCTATCTGCCGCGTCCCTGAACCCCAAGGCTGACCTCTCCAAAATCCCTCTGTTCCCCCGGCTTTCGCCGGGGCTAAAGGCTGATCTCTCCCTTTTTCAAAGGGAGAGATTATGTGGGCTACGCCCACACAAGAAAGGATCTGTCGCGAAGCGACATTCGTCTCCCTTTGAAAAAGGGAGACAGCGCATAGCGCAGAGGGATTTTGCTGTGCCGTCCCGGGAAGAGTAGTCAAAAAATGGATTGACGCCAAATCTATAATAAGTTACCCTTATGACCCTTCAGTCACTAACACCTTAGAGGCAAAAAATGGCAATCGGATATAATTTTAAAGTAACCGGGTTTATGGGGCACTACCCAGCTAGGGACCCAAACAGCATCAACATTCATTCTCTTGTCAAAGCACTCAAAAAAGTTAATGGTGTGGTAGAAGTTAAACCAAGCCTTGAAGAAAGACTTAGCCATGGATCCCCTTTCCATAATGAAAGATTCTCGCCAGACACAAGTATCAGATATGGCAACAATTTAGAATTACAGATCAGTCATTACCCAAGTGTGGCAGTCAAAACTCTTGAAGAGATCATCCTTAGATTCTTACCTAATGATCTTATGGGAAACAAGCAAACTTGTGTCCCTCATTTTCATTATGATGCAAAACCACGCCACTTTTTAAATGAAGTAACATTAAAAATCCCAACCATTAAACCCGAAGACTCTCCAGAAACTCTGGATAATCTGTTTGACGCTTTGACCGAAGTCCCCGGTGTGACGAATGTTCAATTTAGCATTCTCAGGAAAAATGCCACCGTTTATTATAGAGGCGAACTTAAATTAGATGCACTTATCCAAGCTACTGAAAAAGCTGGACACAAGGTTGAGCTGGAAGAACCAGAGATGAAACGAAAGCGGGATAGTGAAGAAAAAGAAGAAACGAAAGAGAAAGAACAATCTAAAGAAAAAGAAACTGATGAACCCATAGCAAAAAGAACCCGATTTGGCCATAGATAAAGCTACATTTGTTAATGTTCCTAATCTATTTGTTTAATGTTTTATGAGGATTAAAGTATGACCTTAAAATTAATGTGTATCGATATTTCGATGTTATGTCACCCTCAACGGTTACTCTATATGCAACAAATAGTTGATAAACTACCAGATGATCAAAATATTAAAATAGTGATCCTTGGTTGTCGCGACGCGACGGTTGATGACAGCTTCGTGACGCTTGTAAATTAGCAAGTTTTCTTGGAAGACCCATCGATGCTGTATCCACTGAAAAGCAACTTTATGGCTTAAAGAAAAGAGAAATTTTCACAACTAAATCTGATTTTGAAGTTATTGATGTTTCAGATAAAGATCGTCTTGGTTTTAGTCGTCTTGGTTTTAGCGAAATTAAGCACTTCTACCCAACAAGGGAAGAGCTAAGAAAGGCGAATGTTTTGACTCTCAAGCTTTCTAGTATTTCCCCTAGGGAGCAAAACAAAATAAATGAATTAAAAGTTTCCGAAGGAATTGGCTCCTGGGAAGTTGTTGTTGCTCGCGACGTGCCAAAACATTGGGCACCACAAATTGAAGCTTTCTGTTTTGGGAAAACACAACAAAACGTAGCGGAAAAAGCAACAGCTCCTGCTCCTCGGCAGCCACAATCAGCAGAAAGAGCAACAGCTCCTGCTCCTCGGCAGCCACAACCAGCTGAAAAAGCAATAGCTCCTGCTCCTCGGCAGCCACAACCAGCTGAAAAAGCAAGAATTCCTGTTGCTAGTCAAACACCAGCAGCTGTGCGAGCCAATGCCACTATATTTTTAGAATCGCTAGCCTTAGAATCGCAAGGACCCATTGACGCATTTATGAGCTATGCAGGGTCTTGGGTAACTTATTTGATCGGCGGAAAAAGTTCACAACCAACACCTGCGCAAGAAGAGCGTCGCGGATTAAAAAGAACTCGAGATGAAGAAGATCCAAGCGAGCTTGATGGTGAACCAATGCAAAAAAGAACAAAGCCCAACGGGAAACAGCGATAATTCCGCCTTCTTAAATGGTTACTACAACAACACCGCCGGATTCAGCCCACGCTGGTTTAGCATGCCCTTTAATTGCTGAAGCGCTTCCACCTGGATCTGGCGGACTCTTTCTCGGGTTAAACCAATTTGCGCACCAACATCTTCTAATGTGCCTTGCTCATGGCCACGTAAACCAAAACGCCTGGTAATCACCGCTTGTTGTTTATCATTCAGTTGATCTAACCATTGATCCACTTCTCGTTTAAAATCATCTTCTGATAACATTTGTGCTGGGTCTAAATTTTTATGATCAGCCACGGTATCGATAACGGATTTTTCCATATCGTAGGCTTTAGTATCCAAGGAGGTGACTTTTTCATTTAGGCTTAGAATCTTTTCAACGCTATTGGCATCTTTACCGGTTTGCTCGGCAATTTCTTCACATTTGGGCTCATGATTGTGTTTCTGCAACAATTCACGGGTAGCGCGTAAATAAACATTTAATTCTTTGACAATATGAATGGGTAAGCGAATGGTGCGGGTTTGGTTCATAATAGCGCGCTCAATGGTTTGGCGGATCCACCACGTGCCATAAGTAGAAAAGCGAAACCCTCTTTCAGGATCAAATTTTTCCACTGCGCGGATTAAACCTAAATTGCCTTCTTCAATTAAATCGAGTAATGCAAGCCCGCGATTTAGATAGCGCCGAGCAATTTTAACCACTAAGCGTAAATTGCTTTCGATAAGTTTATTTCGGGATTGAAAACAGCCTTTGCGTGCTAATCTGGCATAATGCACTTCTTCTTCGGCGGTTAATAAACTATTTAAGCCAATCTCACCTAAATAGAGTTGAGCAGCATCGGCAGCTTTTTTAAGGGGCTCTAAATAAAATCCTTCTTCTTTTTCATCTTCAACCGGCTCCTCCAAATCAACTTCATCATTTTCTTCAGGGGTTATAAAAGATCCAAGATCTTCCTCTTCTGGAAGATCTTCAAAATCCGGATCCAGTTCAAATTCTTCACCCTCCTTTTCTACCCACTGAGACAATTCCTTTGTCATAATGGCTCCTTAGAAGGTTACATTTCAGAAATAAGTTTAATTAAAAAGTCTAATTCGCCCAGTAGATGTTCAAATCTGCTTTCGCCTAATCCCGCGACAATTTTATTTTGCGCAGTTTGCCAGAGGGGGACCCCCTTGGTTAAAGCAGCGCGTCCTTGATCGGTTAAAGCATAAGCTTTTGAACGTTTATCACGCGGTTCGATGGTTTGAATAAAACCTAGTTTCTCAAGCGGCTTAAGATTGCGCGTTAAGGTGGTTCTATCCATCACTAAGGTATTTGCCATCTCGGTCAGGGTATGGGCAGACACCGAAGCCATCGACACTAACAACGTAAACTGAGTTGCTCTGATCCCTGCTGGCTCTAAGCAATGATCAAAAAATTGCGTAACCGCACGAGTTGCTTTACGCACATTGAAGCAACAATCCCTGGAATTAATTAATCTGTAATTTATTGGTTCGTTGACTTCCATATGTTTTCCTCCTCACAAAAAGTGTAGTCACCCGTTCGATAAACTTGCAAGTAACCAAGTTAGTTTTCAGAAAATATTTTAAGGATTTGGTTTTACTCGCAACAAAAGGCAAAAAAGAATACACTGAGATTCATGTTGCTAGTTTTTATGACAGAGGCAGGCTACTAGGGATTAAATATTCAACAGTTTTGAGGGAGCTTTAAATGAAAAATAGTTTCAACACAAAAGATAGCTTGAGCGTTAATAATCAAAATTATGAATTTTATAATCTCAATAAATTACCTAAAAATGTCGACGTTGGAAGACTCCCCTTCTCGCTAAAAATATTGCTCGAAAATTTATTGCGCTGTGAAGATGGAATAAGCGTTCACCAAAAAGACATTGAAGCATTATTAAATTGGGATCCTAAAAATCCACCGACTTCCGAAATTGCGTTTACCCCAAGCCGCGTGATTTTACAAGATTTTACCGGCGTGCCTGCCATTGTTGATCTTGCTGCAATGCGCGAAGCAATGCAAAAATTGGGTGGCAACCCTAAAAAGATTAATCCCCTTTCTCCCGTGGAATTAGTGATCGATCACTCGGTGATGGTCGATTTTTTTGGTTCAAATATCGCATTCAAAAAGAATACTGCCATCGAAATTCAACGCAATCATGAACGTTATACATTTTTACGCTGGGGGCAAGATGCCTTTGCGAATTTTAAAGTGGTGCCACCGGGTACCGGAATTGTGCATCAAGTGAATTTAGAATATTTGGCACGTGTAGTATTTGGCGAAAAACGCAATGGAGCTTTACAAGCTTATCCCGACACACTGGTGGGTACCGATTCTCACACCACCATGATCAACGGCTTGGGTGTGTTAGGCTGGGGTGTGGGTGGAATAGAAGCCGAAGCTGCCATGCTGGGCCAACCCATCACAATGCTGATCCCGCAAGTGATCGGTTTTGAAATTAAAGGTCAATTGCCAGAAGGCGCCACTGCTACCGATCTCGTTTTAGTGGTGACTGAAATGCTGCGAAAAAAAGGCGTGGTTGATAAATTTGTTGAATTTTTTGGTGATGGTCTTGATAATCTCAGCTTGGCCGATCGCGCCACCATTGCAAACATGTCACCGGAATTCGGTGCGACTTGTGGCATTTTCCCCATTGATCAAGAAACACTCAACTACTTAAGATTTACTGGTCGCAATCAAGAACAATGCAATCTGATCGAACATTATGCCAAAGCCCAAGGAATATTTAGAGAGTCTAAAGCACGACGTGCCGATTACACCGATATTCTCAGCTTAGATTTAAAAGATGTTGCTCCTTGCATTGCTGGGCCAAAACGACCGCAAGATCGCATTGAACTCAGAAAAGCAAAAGAAACCTATGAAAAAGTGTTAAAAGAAAACCCTAAACCCAAAGAAACGAAAGAAAGGATTGCCGATCTTGAGCGTGGGCTCAATGAAGGCGCACATATTTTAGAAGAAGATCATTCGGTTAAAGCCAACGGTATGGCAGATTTAAAAAATGGCGCCGTGGTGATCGCTGCGATCACCAGTTGTACGAATACTTCGAACCCTGCTGTGATGTTGGCAGCGGGCCTCATCGCCAAAGCGGCCAATGAGCGTGGCCTTAAACCTAAACCATGGGTGAAAACCAGTTTAGCACCCGGTTCGCAAGTGGTGACAGATTACCTGGAAAAAGCAGGATTAACGCCACATCTCAATGCCCTTGAATTTAATTTGGTCGGTTATGGTTGTACCACTTGTATTGGTAACTCAGGCCCCCTCCCCGATGAAGTCAGCAAGGCCGTTCATGAAAAAGATCTTGCGGTTGCGGCTGTGTTATCTGGCAATCGCAATTTTGAAGGTCGCATTCACCCAGAAGTACGTCATGCCTTTTTAGCGTCTCCTCCGCTCGTTGTGATTTATGCGCTTGCTGGCAGAATGGATATTGATCTTTTTAATGAACCGTTGGGCAAAGATACCAAAGGTCAAGACGTTTATATGAAAGATCTTTGGCCAACACAACAACAAATTCGACAAGCGATCCAATCTGCGATCACCCCGGCGATGTTTACCTCGCGCTATGCTTCGGTTTACACCGGCGACGAGCAATGGCAGCATCTACCCAGCCCATCCTCCGAGCTTTTTGCTTGGAGTGATCAATCCACTTATGTGAAAAATCCGCCGTATTTTGAAGGAATGACTCATCAGATCCCAGCATTATCGAATATTGAAAAAGCGCGCGTATTAGCAAAATTAGGCGATTCAGTCACCACCGATCATATTTCCCCAGCAGGATCCATCGATCCTAAATCTCCGGCAGGGCAATATTTAATTGACAAAGGGATCAAAGAAGCTGATTTTAATTCTTATGGTTCACGACGCGGAAATCATGAAGTGATGATGCGAGGAACTTTTGCTAATATTCGTTTACATAATTTGCTTTCCCCCGAAAAAGAAGGCGGTTGGACGCATCATATGCCTTCGGATCAATTGATGACTATTTATGATGCCGCTTTACGTTATAAACAGGAAAACACGCCTTTAATTATCTTAGCCGGCAAAGAATATGGCACTGGATCTTCTCGCGATTGGGCAGCCAAAGGAACCTTATTATTAGGCGTAAAAGCGGTCATTGCTGAAAGTTTTGAGCGCATTCATCGATCGAATCTTATCGGCATGGGCGTGTTACCATTGGAATATATGCCAGGCGAAAACGCGACTTCACTTAAATTAACCGGCAAAGAAACTTTTTCGCTTTCACTGTCCGGTTTAAAACCCAAACAAACTTTAACGATCACCGTCACCGATGAAAATAATCAAACACGGGAATTTAAAGCGAAAGCGCGGATCGATACACCCAAAGAATTTGATTATTATCAAAATGGCGGCATTTTACAGTATGTGTTGCGTCAATTGACTAAAGGAGCCGCGGCATGAGCAGTTTAAAAACCCGCATGGTGAAAGATAGCATGGGCGAAATGCAAGTACCCGAAAATGCCTTATATGGCGCCACCACTCAACGTGCGATTGAAAATTTTCCCATTTCTGGTTTGCCACTTCCACGTGGCTTTATTCAAGCTTTAGGCTTAATTAAAGCGGCTTGTGCCAGCGTCAATCAAGATCTGGGTTTATTAGATCCTAAAAAAGCCGCTGCCATTATTCCAGCCGCCAACCTGGTAGCTGAAGGCAAATATGATGATCATTTCCCCATTGATATTTTTCAAACGGGCTCTGCCACTAGCACCAACATGAATGCCAATGAAGTGATTGCAGAATTATCTTCAAAAGAGTCTGGGATCACGATTCATCCAAACGATGATGTGAATAAAAGTCAAAGTAGTAATGATGTCATCCCAACGACGATCCATGTTAGCGCATCCATCGCAGTTCATACCCAACTTTTACCTTCACTAAAACACCTTCATCAATTACTGACTCAGCGGGCAAAAGAATTACAATCCATCACTAAAACTGGCAGAACACATTTAATGGATGCGATGCCCATTACTTTTGGCCAAGAAATTGGTGCTTTTGCTGCCCAAATTTTAGATAATATTGAGCGCATCGAATCAACCCTCCCTCACCTTCATGCTTTAGGCATTGGCGGCACAGCCGTTGGCACAGGCATCAATGCGCATCCTGAATTTGGCGATCGTGTTTGCAAAAAATTAGCTGAAAAAACCCAAATCAAATTTACCCCCAGTCGCAACCGTTTTATTAGTTTAAGTTCACAAGATGCAGCCGTTGCACTCAGTGGACAACTTAAAACCACGGCGGTGAGCTTGATGAAAATTGCCAATGACTTACGGTGGATGAACAGCGGCCCTTTAGCCGGTCTTGCTGAAATTGCGCTTCCCGCGCTGCAACCTGGTAGTAGCATTATGCCGGGAAAAGTAAACCCGGTGATCCCGGAAGCCGTCACGATGGTGTGCGCACAAGTGATCGGTAACGACACGACGATCATGATCGGCGGCCAATCCGGTAATTTTCAATTAAATGTCATGCTCCCAGTCATCGCCTATAACCTATTACAAAGTATTCAAATTCTGGCGAATGCCTCTACCTTGCTTGCGGATAAAGCCATTAAGGGCTTTACGGTAAATCAAGCACATATTGAAGAGCAACTTGCCCGCAATCCTATTTTAGTGACTGCACTCAACACCGTGATTGGCTATGAATTAGGCGCAAAAATAGCCAAAACTGCTTATCAGCGCGGTGTGGCATTACTTGACGTTGCTAAAGAAATGACAGAACTATCGGAAGAAGAATTAAAACGATTACTCGATCCGGCTAAATTAACCCAAGGCGGGATCCCAAAATAAAATAAGGAAAAATCATGGATCAAAAAATCGCAGTGATCAGTGGTGCGAATCGGGGCTTAGGCTTAGCCACTTCTGAAGCCTTGGCAAATCAAGGATATCTCGTGGTGATGTTAGGCCGCGAAAAAGACAAAATTGAACGCGCAGCGGCGCATTTAAAGGAAATGCAGTTAAATGTCATCCCTTATCAAGTGGATATTACTAAAGATGATCAAGTCAAAAAATTAAAAGAAACGCTCGCCAACCAATTCGATCATATCGATGTGTTAATCAATAACGCAGGAATTATCTTAGAAAGATTGGATGATAATTTTAATGCCAGCTTAAGTGTCATGGATGAAGATATCAATCTTATTCGTCAAACCTTCGAAACCAATACTCTTGGTTCTTTGCGTTTATGTCAAGCGTTAATGCCACTCCTTAAAAAATCCAAATCCGGCCGCATTGTAAATGTTTCTTCCGGTATGGGGCAATTATCGGCAATGGATGGTTACTGGCCGGGGTATCGGATGTCTAAAACGGCTCTTAACGCATTAACACGCATTTTGCACTCCGAACTTCGAGAAGAAAATAGCCCAATTAAAATCAATTCTATTTGCCCTGGTTGGGTGAAAACCGATATGGGTGGGCCTAAGGCAACACGCACCATTGCAGAAGGGATAAAGGGGATTGTGTGGGCAGCAACACTACCTGATAGCGGCCCGTCGGGTGGATTTTTTAGGGATGGGGAGCCGATCCCCTGGTAATTCCCCACGTCAGATCAATTATCAATTAGCCACTAAGTGGCCTAGGGATACAGCCCCGCATAAGGCGCGAGCCTTTAGGCGATCCGCCGCAGGGTGGGGCTAGAATCGGCCACTTAGCTTTATCCTCATTATCACACCGTTTGTCTTAATTGTGTTTACCTCAACCCCAAAATCATTAACCTAAAAGATATATACCGCTCGCAGTTGAAGATGCGATTTTTTCGAATTCAAACACGAGCGGTATATCTTGTTTGTATGCTTCGCGCGGAATGAATCCGCGCTT
>JBIOEB010000012.1:0-28937 GCA_044445585.1 Candidatus Berkiellales bacterium | reverse complement strand
TTATTACTTTATGTTTTTTACTTTGCCAACGCAACTCTGTTTAGCTGCCTGCCCTAAAATTGTGCTTGCGAAATGTTAGATAAATCATTAATATGACACCTCTTTATAGTCGATGAGAAAAATAAGGAGTACTCGCATGAACGTATTGAATGGTGTTGATCTTAAACAAGTAGCAGGTGGCTGTATGATCGATAAACCTGAAGGCGTAAGTGATAATTGTTGGGCCGTCGCGAATGTGGCAGTGAATTCAAAGATTGTTGGTATTATTAATATTGAAAAAGCTAGAGTATTGGTACAAACGAATTGTTCTGAATTAGAACAACAAACCATTACTAAAGCCTTACAAACAGGTTATGAAAATTGCCCGCTGCGAAATCGTACTAATTCTTAAAATGATTTTCCTTAATACTTTTTGTTGAGGATTTGCTCGAGCAAGTGCAAATCCTCTTGTTAAGCTGACTTGCTTAAAATCTAATGGTTAGGTATAATTAAAAAATAATTGATTTTTAAGGAAAAACCTAATGTTAGATTGCGTTGTTCTGACACATGGTACATCTCATTTTTTCCCTATGGGTGCAAGTTTAACCAGACCCTTTGCTTGGTTAAAATCGTGGGATCTCTTCACGTTAGGTACAACCTCTGAACTCTTTCATCGTGATAAGCTAAATGCAAATTGGCTGGCTGTCCTCACCAATTTTAAACCCATTTTAGATTTAGCAAAAAATAATCAAGCTTATTATTTTCAATGGTCGGGAAATTTAAGTGAAGGCGCAAGAAAATCGGCGGGAAGTGATCTTGCAGCAGCACTCAAACCAAAGATAGAAGAAATCAGAAAAACCAAACCACCCGGAGAGAAAATACATATTGGCATGATTGGTCACAGCTATGGTGGTAACGTCGATGGTTATGCAGCAGCAGATTTAGAAAAAGAATTTCCGGATGTGGAATTTCACCTGGTGTCGATTTCGATGCCATTAGTAGAAGGTGAAGTCATGCCAGATAATGTCAAAACGTGGTTACAATTTTGGCATTCTTGGGATATCAATGCCTATGTTGGTTCGCTTTTGGCTCAGGAAGGGGCAGGTAAAATTGTCCGATCGATTGAAGAACTTATTCAGGAAGATGGTGGTGAAGATCTCTTGGGTTATATCAGGCAAAGAATTTACGAAGGAAAAATTGATTGGCAATCATTTTCACTAGATGAAGTTATTGGCATGATTGATCCTCATGATAGATCAATGCGAGAAGCAGCTGCGAAATTTATTTGTGCAATCGTTGTGGCTATTTTTAAAGAAAAATTTGGTGTCAGTCCCACCATGGCACCAGAGCAAAAAGAAGTGAAAGAAGAAGTGAAAGAAGAAGTGAAAGAAGAAGCAAAAGAAGAAAAAGATCGTAGACCTTCCACTAAAACAAAAACTTAAAGTAGGCGCACCAAAGATTAAGTAAAACTTTCGGTCATAGCAATCTGATATGGCTCAATGAATTCTAAACAATGTGTCTTCCCGGAATCCCGTATCAAGTACGGGACAAGTTTTGCCATAGCAAAATATCCATTAATCAGTAATGGCTCGTTGACACTTCGTAGTCCTGGATGCCGCGCATAAAGCGCGGCAAGTAGGCCCTGAGATATCCCCTCGAATTTTACCCAACGTGTCTTCCCGGAATTTTGCGTAGCAAAATATCCGGGATCCAGGGTTTTACGCCTAGTCACCTATAAGACCACTGGACCCGCTTTCGCAGGTATGAGAAAAATCCTGAATTTAACAGAAAATTGCATTTTGTGGGGATCATTCAGATTGCAAGGCACATCCAACATAGACACTAACGGATTGCATCCACTACATAATCCAGTTAAAATTCCGTATCTTAAATTCTAACTCTCAAACGTCAACTTATTTAGCATGGCAACAAAGCTTCACGTCATTGGCAACTGGAAAATGCATGGTTCAAAGCAGCATGTTGCTGCTTTTTGTACTGAAATCGCTAACGCACCATCAAAACATTCATCAAAACATTTAGCTAAAGTTGAAGTCGCCATTTGCCCGCCCTTTGTGTATTTACATCAAGCCGCAAAATTGTTAGCACAAATCCCAGCAATAAAATTAGGCGCACAAGATTTAAGTCGTTATGAGAGCGGTGCCTATACGGGTCAGATCGCAGCAAGTATGCTTGTCGATATCGGTTGTCGTTATGTCATCATCGGCCATTCCGAGCGTCGACAATACAATCATGAATCAAACGAAGAAATTGCTGCCAAGTTTTTTGCAGCTAAATCTGCCGGGCTTATTCCGATTTTGTGTGTAGGTGAAACCAAAGAGCAACGCGAACGTAATCAGACTGAATCCATTATATTGGAGCAGATCCATGCGGTATTGAGCCAAAGCCAAAAAGGCGCTGATTGCTTTAATCAGGCGCTGATTGCGTATGAGCCCGTATGGGCAATTGGCACGGGTTTGACTGCGACGCCGGAGCTTGCACAAGCTATCCATCACTTGCTCAGACAGACGATTGCCGAGTATGATGCCAACGTAGCAGAGCAGCTTCCTATTTTGTATGGGGGCAGCGTTAAAGCGAGTAATGCCACCGAATTGTTTAGGATGCCGGATGTCGATGGTGCCTTAGTAGGTGGTGCTTCTCTACAGCCAACAGATTTTTTAGCGATTTGTGAAATAGCTAAAAATTTAGCCGAATAAATTTATTTTTCAAGGTTACACGATGTACGAAATTTTATTAGTTTTTCATGTTTTAATTGCCATCGCATTGATTGGATTAATTTTGTTACAGCAGGGCAAAGGTGCACAAACCGGAGCTGCATTTGGCAGCGGTGCATCTCAAACTGTTTTTGGAAGTGCAGGTTCAGGCGGGTTTATCAGCCGAACGACTGCAACTCTGGCCGCACTCTTTTTTATAATCAACCTTTTGCTTGCTTTCTATATCAACAAAGTTAACCGCCAAGAGGCGCCCCCACCGGCGATCAAACAGCCGATCAAAGAAAAAGGTGCGCCTCAACCTAGCGGCGAAACTAAAAAAGGTCCAACTTCTGGTGCACCCCCTACGGGCGGAGATGTCCCAGAAATTCCCTAAATGTTCTTAGCCGAAGTGGTGGAATTGGTAGACACACTGTCTTGAGGGGGCAGCGGCGAAAGCTGTGCGGGTTCGAGTCCCGCCTTCGGCACCAATCCTTAATCCTAACGAAAGGCAGCTCGCCATCTTCACCCGTTTTTGTTAGATTTTTGTAACACAGTCCAGTATTATTATATGTTGGTTATGCATATTGGTAAGGATTCTGAAAAGTGTTAGAGAATTACCTTCCAATTCTCATTTTTATGGGGTTGGCAGTTGCCTTAGGGATCTTTTTAGTTGTCCTCGGTGCGCTTATTTCCCCTCATCACCCTGATCCCGAAAAATTGTCGCAATATGAATGCGGTTTCGAACCTTTCGAAAGCAGCCGTCTAAAATTTGATGTTCGCTATTACTTAGTCGCAATTCTTTTTATTATTTTTGATCTGGAAGTCGCATTTTTATTTCCGTGGGCTGTCATTGTTAAACAATTGCCATGGCCTGCGATCATTGCGATGGGGATCTTTTTAGCATTGTTACTGATTGGCTTTATTTACGAATGGAAAAAAGGAGCGCTGGAATGGGAATAGAAGGCGTTCTTAAAAAAGGATTTGTCACCACTTCAGTGGATAAATTAATCAGTTGGGCACGCACGGGTTCAATGTGGCCCATGACCTTTGGTTTGGCTTGTTGTGCTGTTGAAATGATGCATACCGGCGCAGCACGCTACGATTTAGATCGTTTTGGAGTGGTGTTTCGGCCAAGTCCACGTCAAAGCGATGTGATGATTGTAGCCGGCACGTTATGTAACAAAATGGCACCGGCTTTGCGTAAAGTTTACGATCAAATGCCCGAGCCGCGTTGGGTGATCTCGATGGGATCTTGCGCCAATGGCGGCGGTTATTATCATTATTCTTTTGCGGTGGTCCGTGGATGCGATCGCATTGTTCCCGTTGATGTTTATGTTCCTGGTTGCCCACCGACTGCAGAAGCACTCCTTTATGGCATTTTGCAGCTTCAAAACAAAATTAGACGAAATAATGTTCTTCAAAGGAGCAGCAATGAGTAAATTGGCTGCGCTTGCTGAACAATTACAAGCCACTTTTAAAGAAGAACTTAAATCATTGCAGGTTGCAAATGATCAAATCACGATGACTATTCCAGGCAGCCATGTTATTTCCGTTTGTCAGCGCTTAAAAACTGACAGCGCTTTTCGCTTTGAGATGTTAATGGATTTATGTGCGCTCGATTATTTGCATTATGGATGTAGTGAATGGGAAACGAGCGCTGCCAGCACAAAAGGTTTCGAACGTGCTGTGCAACCGATTTCCGAGAGCAATCCGAATAGCACTTGGAAAAATCCACGATTTGCCGTGGTTTATCATTTACTCTCGATTACGCATAATCATCGCGTACGGGTAAAAGCGTTTGTTCCCGATAATACCTTGATAATTGATTCGGTAATCGATATTTGGAACAGTGCCAATTGGTATGAGCGAGAAGCTTTCGATTTATTTGGGATCTTGTTTGCAGGCCACCCGGATTTAAGACGGCTCTTGACCGACTATGGTTTTATTGGTCACCCCTTTAGAAAAGATTTCCCGTTAGTGGGGAATGTCGAGGTGCGTTACGATGCTAAACAAAAACGCGTGATTTACGAACCGGTTGATATTGTGCCACGAACGTTAGTTCCCAAAGTGATCCGCAAAAATGTTGCAAATGAAAGTGACGTTGGGGGCGCTCATGAGTGAAATAAAAAATTACACCATGAATTTCGGCCCGCAGCATCCTGCTGCGCATGGCGTGTTGCGATTAATTCTCGAATTAGATGGCGAAGTGGTGCAACGTGCTGATCCTCATGTCGGTTTATTGCATCGTGCCACTGAAAAACTGGCAGAAAGCAAACCTTATAATCAAAGCATTGGTTATATGGATCGCCTCGATTATGTTTCCATGATGTGCAATGAGCACGGTTATGTATTAGCTATCGAAAAGTTGCTTGGGATCACACCACCCCGTCGTGCGCAGTATATTCGAGTGATGTTTGATGAAATCACTCGGATTTTAAATCATTTGATGTGGATCGGGGCCCATGCCTTAGATATTGGTGCGATGACCGTTTTTCTTTACGCTTTTCGCGAACGCGAAGATTTAATGGATTGTTACGAAGCCGTCTCGGGCGCACGCTTGCATGCGACTTATTATCGCCCCGGGGGTGTTTATCGCGATCTGCCCGATAAAATGGCGCAGTATAAGCCTTCGGTTTGGCATAATGAAAAAGCCATCAAAAAAATGAATGAAAATCGCAGCGGTTCACTGCTTGATTTTATTTGGGATTTTACCAATCGCTTTCCCAAGTGTGTTGATGATTATGAAACCTTGCTCACCGAAAATCGTATTTGGAAGCAGCGCACGGTGGGGATCGGTGTTGTTTCAAGAGAGCGAGCATTGCAACTTGGCTTTAGTGGCCCGATGTTAAGAGGCTCTGGAGTGGAGTGGGATTTACGTAAAAAACAACCTTATGCGGTTTATCCCGAAGTAGAATTTGATATTCCAGTCGGTAAAGAAGGCGATTGTTATGATCGTTATTTAGTGCGCGTCGAAGAAATGCGGCAATCCAATCGCATTATTCGTCAATGTGTACAATGGTTACGTGAAAATCCCGGCCCGGTGATCATCGAAGATCACAAAGTCATTCCACCCAGTCGTGTGCAAATGAAAGAAGACATGGAATCGCTGATCCATCATTTTAAACTTTTCACCGAAGGATATTGTGTCCCCGAAGGAGAAGTTTACGCTGCCATTGAACATCCTAAAGGGGAATTTGGTGTGTATTTGGTGTCAGATGGTGCCAATAAACCGTATCGCGTTAAAATCCGTGCGGCAGGTTTCCCGCATTTAGCCGCGATGGATGAAATGGCAAAAGGGCATATGATCGCCGATGTGGTGGCCATTATTGGTAGTCAAGATATTGTCTTTGGGGAGATCGATCGCTAATGAATAATGCTGTTAAATCTTTATCCTCACCGGCATTGCTATCGCAACAGGTTCGCAGTCACATTGATGCATGGGTCAAAAAATATCCCTCCGATCAAAAACAATCCGCAGTCATTGCTGCATTAACCATCGTGCAAGATGAAAATGGCGGCCATTTAACACAAGAATTAATGGACGCTGTTGCAGCTTACTTAGGAATGCCAAAAATTGCCGTCTATGAGGTGGCGACTTTTTATAGCATGCTTGAATTGAAACCGGTTGGTAAACATAAAATATCGCTGTGTACCAATATTTCATGCATGTTGAGTGGCAGTGAAGAAATTGCTAATCATCTTAAACGAAAATTAGGAATAGGTTTTGGGCAAACCACGGCAGACAGCAAGTTTACTTTAAAATCGGTGGAATGTTTAGCCGCTTGTGGTGGGGCGCCGATGATGCTCATTGGTCACACTTACCATGAAAATCTTACCCCTAAAAAAATCGATGACATTTTGGCATCGTTGGAGTAGAGCATGATCCAGACAAACGACGTGTGTTTTCGCACCCTTGATCATGAAAAACCCTGGAGCCTCGAGGCTTATCGCAGTGTGGGGGGCTATGAAGTTTGGCAAAAGATTTTACGTGAAAAAACACCACCAGATGATATTATCAATGCCTTAAAACTTTCTAATTTACGCGGTCGTGGTGGGGCTGGCTTTCCCACCGGTTTAAAGTGGAGCTTTATGCCACGCAATAAACCTGGCCAACGTTATGTGGTGTGCAATTCCGACGAAGGCGAGCCCGGGACCTTTAAAGATCGCGATATCATGCGTTATAACCCGCATCAACTGATTGAAGGCATGGCCATTGCTGGCTATGTGATGGGTGCAACGGTGGGCTACAACTATATTCGCGGAGAATTTTATGAACCGTTTGATCGCATGGAACAAGCACTTAACGAGGCGCGAGATTTAAAATTTCTGGGTCAAAATATTTTAGGATCAGGCATCGATTTTGAGTTGCACAATGTCTTAGGCGCTGGCGCTTATATTTGCGGTGAAGAAACTGCCTTGATGGATTCGTTAGAAGGGAAAAAAGGCATGCCGCGGTTTAAACCGCCTTTTCCAGCGAATTTTGGGATTTATGGTCGCCCGACCAATATTAATAACACCGAAAGTTACGCTTCGGTTCCCGTAATTTTGCAAAAAGGGGGGCTTTGGTTTTTAGAGTTGGGCAAGCCTAATAATGGCGGCATGAAAATCTTTTGCCTGTCTGGCCATGTCAATAAACCTGGCAATTACGAAATTCCGTTGGGAACGCCTTTTGCTGATTTATTAAAAATGGCAGGCGGTATGAAAAATGATAGGCGCTTAAAAGCAGTGATCCCAGGCGGATCGTCTGTGCCAGTATTGCCCGGAGAAATCATGATGCAACTGAATATGGATTATGATGCATTGACCAAAGCAGGATCCATGTTGGGCTCGGGTGCCGTGATTGTGATGGACGAAACCACCTGCATGGTCAAAATGTTAGCCCGGATCTCAGACTTTTATTTTGAAGAATCTTGTGGCCAATGTACTCCTTGTCGCGAGGGAACCGGTTGGCTTGCCAGAATTTTGCATCGCATTTTACATGGCGAAGGGTCGCTGCACGATATTGATGTGCTCGACGATGTGGCTGACAAAATCATGGGGCGCACCATTTGTGCGCTGGGCGATGCCGCAGCCATGCCCGTGCGCAGTTTTATTAAATATTTTCGCGACGAATTTGTCTACATGGTGGAACATAAGCGATCCAAAGTCGGAAATGGGAGCATTTAATTAGTATGGTTCACATCGAAATTGATGGTAAAAAAGTCGAAGCTCGCCAAGGCCAGATGATCATCGAAGCCGCCGATCAAATCGGTATTGCCATTCCACGATTTTGTTATCACAAAAAATTATCTATTGCCGCCAATTGTCGGATGTGTTTGGTTGAAGTTGGGAATGCACCCAAACCGCTTCCTGCCTGTGCCACACCGGTTTCTGAAGGGATGAAAGTATTTACCCAATCCATTGTTGCTAAAATAGCGCAAAAAGCGGTGATGGAATTCTTGTTAATTAATCATCCGCTCGATTGCCCGGTGTGTGATCAAGGTGGGCAATGTGAATTACAAGATGTGGCCTTGGAATATGGCAATGATTTTTCGCGTTATGCCGAAGGAAAACGTTCGGTTAAAGATAAAAATATTGGCCCGTTAATTGCCACCGAAATGACCCGCTGCATTCATTGTACCCGTTGCGTGCGTTTTGGTACCGAAATTGCTGGCGTGCGCGAAATGGGTGCCACTGGTCGCGGTGAATTTATGGAAATTGGCACTTATATCGAAAAAAGTATCGATTCCGAGCTTTCGGGAAATGTGATTGATTTATGTCCGGTGGGAGCGTTGACCTCAAAGCCATTTCGTTTTGAGGCCAGAGCGTGGGAATTACAAGCAGCGGCCAGTGTTTCGCCCCACGATTGTTTAGGATCGAATTTATTTTTTCACACCTTGCGCGATAAAGTGATGCGCACCTTACCACGCGAAAATGAAAACATAAACGAAGTGTGGTTATCGGATCGTGATCGCTTTAGTTACGAAGGTTTTAACCATGCCGATCGTTTGCAATCACCCGAAATCAGACGCGATGGCAAATGGGAAAAGGTGGATTGGGCAACCGCACTTAGTTTTGCAGTTGAAAAATTAAAAACGATTTTAAATGTCGATCCGGATCAATTGGGTGCGCTTGCCTCACCCAATAGCACCTTAGAAGAATTTTATTTATTGCAAAAATTATTGCGGGCAAAAGGTTGCTATCATATTGATCATCGTCTGCGGCAATCAGATTATCGTCATCAAAGCTTTTTAGGGTCTTTCCCACAGTTGGGGATCCCTTTGAGTGAATTGGAAACACAAAATGCGATCGTCGTGATTGGCAGTGATGTGCGCAAAGAACAACCCCTGATCAGCCATCGTTTGCGCAAAGCCTCACTGCATGGTGCGAAAGTGATTGCGATCAATGCCTGGAAAGTCGATTTTAATTTTGATTGTGAGCAGCAACTTATTGGTGAAAAAGGGGATTTAATCCAGCCGTTGCTTCAGATCATTAAAGCTTTAGAAGAAATCAATCCTAAAATACATTCTCTTGCGCCCACTTTAATGGGACTATTGAGCAATATTCATCCAAGCGCCGAGGCTAAACAAACCGCGCACTCTTTAATTTCTGTTGAAAAATCAAGCGTGATTTTAGGCGCCATTGCCATCACCCATCCTGAAGCTTCCTTTATTTTTGCATTAAGTCGCGTGCTGGCTACCTTCATTGGTGCAACATGGGGTGAAATGACCGATGGCGCTAATAGTGCGGGTGGATGGCTTGCTGGCGCTGTACCGCATCGCTTACCGATGGGGAAAAGTCATGGATTACCAGCGCTGGGTGCCAATGAAATGTGGTTACAGCCGCGCCGCGGATATTTATTGCTACAGTGTGAGCCCGAGTACGATTGTGCCGATCCCAGATTTGCCAACGAAGCGCTTAAAAAAGCCGAAGCCGTTATCGTGTTAACCGCTTTTGATAATCCACATTTTAGAGAATATGCGGATGTGTTATTACCCGTCACACCGATTTCCGAAATGGCGGGAACTTATGTCAATGCTTTTGGCGAGTGGCAAAATTTTCAAGCAGCGGTGAAACCTTTAGGCGAAAGTAGGCCTGCCTGGAAAGTGCTGCGGGTATTTGGCAATTTATGTGAAGTCCCCGGTTTTAATTATGAACATGCTGGGCAAGTGTTAGAAGAGCTTATCAAACTGCAACGTGAAAATGTGCCTTTTGCAGATAAGCTTTTAACTGTGCCCATAGCAGAGCCGGCAGTAAAAATGACGACATCCTCCCAGTTTATACGTTTAAGCCCCACGCCACTTTATGCGGTAGATGGCGTGACGCGCCGCGCTGAAGCGTTGCAAGCCACACAGGATGCGCAAAAAGCGATCATTAAAATGCATAGCGCAGATCTACGCAATCAAAACCTGCAAACAGGGCAAAAAGTGTGGATAAAACAAGATTCATTGATCACCAAAGATCCGCTACTCATTGAAGAAGATGATAGCATTCCGGTGGGGGCCGCTTTGGTTGCTGCCAGCATCAAAGAAACAAAAAACTTAGGCGCGCCTTTTGGTTTGATTGAATTAATACCTTTTGAGGATAAATAAAAGTGTTAATGAATTGGCTAATCACGTTGATCCCCATTGTCATTAAGTCGTTGGTCATCCTCATTCCTTTAATATTAGTGGTAGCCTTTCTGACTTATATTGAGCGAAAAATCATTGGTTATATTCAAGTTCGGATCGGGCCAAATCGCGTTGGCCCTTGGGGCATCCTACAGCCTTTTGCCGATGTCATTAAAATGTTATTAAAAGAAATTATTTTACCGGCAAAATCCAATAAATTTTTGTTTATTGGCGCGCCTATTTTAGCTTTTGTACCTGCCATGGTTGCCTGGACGGTTATTCCCTTTGCACCCGGTTGGACATTAGCCAATGTGAACGCAGGGCTTTTATTTTTATTGGCCATGACTTCGGCAGGGGTTTACGGCGTTATTATTGCTGGCTGGGCATCAAATTCGAAATATGCCTTTTTGGGCGCTTTGCGATCCGCTGCTCAAGTGGTGTCGTATGAAATTGCGATGGGATTTGCTCTGGTCGGCGTGCTCATGGCAGCAGGCAGCATGAATTTAACCGACATCGTCAATGCGCAGCAAGGTGGTGTGACGCGTTGGTATTGGTTACCGTTGTTTCCGCTATGGATAGTCTATTGGGTGTCGGCAATTGCCGAAACAAATCGTGCCCCCTTCGATGTAGCAGAAGGCGAATCAGAAATTGTGGCAGGGTTTCATGTGGAATATGCAGGGATCGCTTTTGGCATTTTCTTTTTGTCGGAATATGCCAATATGATCTTACTTTCTACATTAGCAGCGTTAATGTTTTTAGGGGGGTGGCTTTCTCCCTTTGAAGGTTTCCCACTCATTCAAGAACAGCTAAATTGGGTGCCCGGTATTTTTTGGCTGGGGATAAAAGTCTCGTTTTTTCTGTTTGTTTATTTGTGGATCAGGGCCACTTTTCCGCGTTATCGTTATGATCAAATCATGCGTTTAGGGTGGAAAATATTTATTCCAATCACTTTTATTTGGATTGTGGTCGAAACGTTGGCGATTAAGACCCATTTTGGCCCTTGGTTTTCGTAAGGTAAAACAATGTTACGCAAATTATCGCAGACTGTTAAAAGTTTTTTGTTGTGGGAGTTGTTTCAAGGCTTACAACTCACCGGCCGCTATTTATTTGCGCGCAAAATCACGGTGCAATACCCTGAAGAAGAAACACCTCGCTCGGTGCGCTTTCGGGGGATCCATGCGCTGCGGCGTTATCCTAATGGCGAAGAGCGTTGCATTGCTTGTAAATTATGCGAAGCCGTTTGCCCAGCGTTAGCGATCACCATCGATTCTACCGAACGAGCCGATGGCACCCGTCGCACCACGCTGTATGAAATCGATTTATTTAAATGTATTTATTGTGGCTTTTGTGAAGAATCTTGCCCGGTCGATTCTATCGTTGAAACCGATTTTTCCAATTATGCGATTTTAGAACGGGGTGAAAACATTCTCGATAAAGAAAAATTATTAGCCATTGGTGATAAATATGAAAAGCGGATCGCTGAATATCGCCAAGATGATGCTCCATTTCGTTAGGATAGTGCAATGACATTTCAACAGTTAGCTTTTTATTCTTTTGCCATCTTAGCTGTTTTATCGGCGATGATGGTGATCACTTCCAAAAATTCTGTGCGCGCCGTTTTGTTTTTAGTCTTTGCCTTTTTCTGTACCGCAGGGGTGTGGATGATCCTCGAATCGGAATTCTTGGCCATTGTATTAGTGTTGGTTTATGTTGGCGCCGTGATGGTGTTATTTTTATTTGTGGTCATGATGTTAGATCTCGAAGCGCCTAAAATGACGGGACCCTTTGTTCGTTATTGGCCGCTGGGTATTTTAGTGACAGGGGTATTACTGACCATTTTAGGGTTAACGGTAGGCCAGCAACATTTTGGGCTAGAAGTGATCCCCGCGCCAACACCCAAAGGAGTGGATTACAGCCATGTCAAAGTGCTAGGAACGCTACTGTATACCGATTATTTATTTCCTTTTGAGGTGGCGGGTGTGATTTTATTAGTCGCGATGATTGCTGCCATTGGATTAACTTTTCGCGGACCTCGCACGCCGAAGGGGCAAAAGGTCGATCAGCAAGTTGCCGTACGCAAAACGGATCGCTTAAGAATTGTGTCGATGCCCTCTGAAAAAGAGGAGGGTGGCTTATGATCTCGTTATCGCAATATTTAATCTTTGCCGCTATTTTATTTGGCCTTGGCGTGGCGGGTATTTATATTAATCGCAAGAATGTGATTATTTTATTAATGTGTATCGAATTAATTCTGTTAGCGGTCAATACCAATTTTGTAGCCTTTTCTCACTTTTTGCAAAATCAAGTGGGCGAAGTATTTGTGTTTTTCATTTTAACCGTGGCTGCAGCAGAGTCCGCCATTGGTTTGGCCATTTTAGTTGTGCTCTTTCGTAGTCGGCGCACGATTAATGTCGAAGAATTAGATTCACTCAAGGGGTAAATTGTGCATCTTAGTATTCTTACAGAATGTGTCATCGTGGTGCTTGCGCCCCTCATTGCTGCCATTATTGCTGGCTTGATGCCCAAGGTGATTGGCCGCAAAGGCGCGCATTCTATCACCATTTTTGCGGTTGGCCTGAGTTTCGTCATGTCATTGCTTATCTTCAAGCAAATGATTATCGATAAAAGCATTCCTTCAATATTAGATCTGACTTGGTATACCTGGGCAAGCGTTGGTGATCTGCGTTTTCAGATCGGCTTTTTATTAGATCCCTTAAGCGTGTTAATGATCACCGTGGTGAGTTTTGTTTCGTGGATGGTCCATATTTATACCATTGGTTACATGCACGATGATCCGGGCTATCAGCGGTTTTTTAGTTACATTTCCTTATTTACTTTTTCGATGTTAATGTTAGTGCTGTCCAATAATTTTCTTCAGCTCTTTTTTGGCTGGGAAGCAGTCGGTGTCGTTTCTTATTTATTAATTGGATTTTGGTTTAAACGCGAAACAGCGATTTTTGCTAATTTAAAAGCCTTTTTAGCCAACCGTGTGGGTGACTTTGGCTTTTTACTTGGCATTGCAGCGGTGCTGAGTGTGTTTGGCACCTTAGATTATCAAAGTGTGTTTCAGCTTGCCCCCCAAATTGCCGAGCAACATACCACCATCGAAATTTTTCAAGGCGTGCCGTGGTCCGTTTTTAGTGTCATTGGGATCCTGCTTTTTATTGGGGCGATGGGTAAATCCGCGCAAGTGCCGCTCCATGTGTGGCTACCAGATTCGATGGAAGGCCCGACGCCCATTTCGGCGCTGATCCATGCTGCTACGATGGTGACCGCTGGCGTGTTTATGGTGGCACGTATGTCGCCGCTCTTTGAATATTCCGAAACTGCTTTGACATTCGTCATGGTCATTGGTGCGACGACTTGTTGCTTAATGGGCCTCCTTGGTGTTGTTCAAAATGATATTAAACGCGTGATCGCTTATTCTACCTTATCCCAATTAGGTTATATGGTGACGGCATTAGGTGTGTCTGCCTATGCTGCAGGAATTTTTCATTTAATGACCCATGCCTTTTTTAAAGCCTTGCTTTTCTTAGGCGCAGGTTCGGTCATCATTGCGATGCATCACGAGCAAGATATTCGCATGATGGGTGGGATCCGTAAATATATGCCCTTAACGTACATCACGATGTTAATTGGATCTTTAGCATTAATAGGCTTCCCCTTCTTCTCAGGTTTCTATTCTAAAGACACGATTATCGAAGCAGTCCATTTAAGTCATTTGCCCGGAGCCGAGTACATCTATTGGGTTGTTCTTGGCAGTGTCTTTGTTACGGCGCTATATTCTTTTAGAATGTTTTTCTTGGTATTTCATACCCAACCCAGAATGGATGAGCATGTGCGCTCGCATTTACATGAATCGCCATGGGTTGTCACGCTACCATTAATCATGTTGGCAATTCCTTCAATCATTGCGGGTGCTTATTTTGCTGGCCCAATGTTTGCGGGCTATTTTGGCCAATCGATTTTTGTGTTGCCTGAGCATTCTGTCATGCACAAGCTTGCAGAAGAATATCATGGCCCTGTCGCCATGGCTTTACATGGCTTGCAATCACTGCCATTTATACTGGGAATTTTAGGCATTTTAGTGGCCTGGTTAAGTTTTGTGATCGCGCCCACCCTTGCGCGCCTGACACGTAAAATACTGGCGCCAATCATGTTTATTCTCGATAACAAATATGGAGCCGATGCCTTTAATCAAGTGGTGTTTGCCGGTGGTGCGCGTGGTTTAGGATGGTTGTGTTGGCGTGTGGGCGATGCTGCCTTAATCGATGGTGTGATGGTGAATGGCACAGCCAAGGGAATAGGTCTTTGTGCGCGAATATTTCGTCACGTGCAATCCGGTTATGTTTATCATTATGCGTTTGCCATGATCACTGGGCTCATCGTTCTTTTATTGTGGGTCATGTTAGGTAATAAATAATATGCTAGAGAATAGTTTACTGAGTCTTTTAATTTGGGTGCCCATTATCGGCGCATTGCTCATTTATATTATGGGTGGCAATAAAAATCCCACGCGCGCGAAATGGATTGCACTGAGTGTTTCAATATTAAGCCTGCTGCTGTGCATTCCTTTATGGCAAGGCTTTGATATGCATACGGCACAGATGCAGTTTGTTGAGATCAAACAATGGTTTCCGGCGTTAGATATTCGATACGCGTTAGGCGTAGATGGTTTTGCCATGCCGTTGATTATTTTGACCACCTTTTTTACACCCATCGTCGTGATCGCAGCCTGGGAAGTAATCGAAAAACGCGTGGCAGATTACATGGCAGCATTTTTAATTATGCAAGGCTTAATGTGTGGAGTGTTTTCGGCCTTAGATGGCATTTTATTTTATGTCTTTTGGGAAGGCATGTTGATCCCGATGTTTTTGATCATTGGGATCTGGGGTGGGCCAAATCGTATTTATGCCACCGTCAAGTTCTTTTTGTATACCTTTTTGGGCTCGGTATTCTTGTTAGTGAGTCTCATTTACTTACACTTGCAAGCGCAGATCAATGGCATGGATCAAACCTTTGCGATCAGCGCTTTTCATAGCTTGCCATTATCTTTAACCGCACAAAAATGGATCCTCATTGCCTTTTTGCTAGCGTTTGCAGTGAAAGTGCCCATGGTTCCAGTGCACACATGGTTGCCTGATGCGCATGTGGAAGCGCCCACTGGCGGTTCGGTCGTCCTTGCTGCGATCATGTTAAAAATGGGTGCGTATGGTTTTCTGCGTTTTGTGTTGCCTATTGTTCCCGATGCGAGCCGCGAATGGCAGTGGATCATTATTGGCGCATCGCTTATCGCCGTCGTCTACATCGCCCTTGTTGCCATTGTGCAAAAGGATATGAAAAAGCTTATCGCTTATTCTTCTGTTGCGCATATGGGCTTTGTGACGTTAGGGATCTTTATTGCTTTTGCTTTGGTTAACAACGATGCGCCTTTAATTGCCGCGATGGGGATCGAAGGTGCCTACGTGCAAATGATCTCGCATGGTTTTATTTCTGGCGCGCTCTTCCTTTGTGTGGGTGTTTTATACGATAGGATGCATTCACGGCAAATTGCGGATTACGGCGGGGTAGTGAACACCATGCCGATTTTTGCCAGCTTTTTTATGCTGTTTGCGTTAGCCAATGTTGGCTTACCTGGAACTTCGGGCTTCGTTGGTGAATTTTTAGTAATTTTATCGGCCTATCAAGCGAATTTTTGGTTTGCGCTCTTAGCTGCCCTGATCCTCATTTTTGGCGCAGCCTATACGTTATGGATGATCAAACGCGTGGTGTTTGGTGATGTCACGCATAGCCAAGTCGCTGCGTTACAAGATATTGGATTAAGAGAATTTAGCTTTTTAGCGATTTTAGCGCTGTTAGTGTTGCTATTTGGTGTCTGGCCCGCTCCGTTGATGGAAGCCACGCATAGTACCGTGACAGGATTGTTGCAACATATTGGGCAGCCTAAGTATTAGAGGAATTTTATTGTGTTTGAAGATTTAAGAACCATCCTACCCGAAATCATTCTACTATCGATGGCATGCTATGCCTTAATAGTCGATTTATTTTTATCAAAAAAGACGCAAGTGATCACCTACTTACTTTGTCAAGCTGCTTTAATCGCAACTGCAATCAGCTGCTGGTATTCGCCCATTAACGTTTCAGCTTTTAATGAACAATTCATCGTTGATCCTTTAGCCGCCACGCTCAAAATAGGCATATTAATATTAATGTTTCTGGTATTAACTTACTCACGCACCTACACCCGCGAACGCGACATCGCCTACGGCGAATTTCATGTGATGGCTTTATTTTCCACCTTGGGAATGATGATTTTAGTGTCGGCTCAAAGTTTGTTGATGATCTTTTTAGGCTTGGAATTATTGTCGTTACCTTTATATGCCTTAGTGGCTTTGCAACGCGATTCTCAATTATCAGCAGAAGCGGGCATTAAATATTTTATTATGGGGGCGTTAGCTTCTGGCATGTTGCTTTATGGGATCTCTCTCCTTTACGGCCTATCCGGCAGCATTCAATTTAACGAAGTGGCGACCTTTATCAAAACCGCTGAAAATGGCACGCTCATGGTTTCACTCATCGCCATGGTCTTTATTATTGTTGGCCTGGCCTTTAAATTTGGGGTAGCGCCTTTTCATATGTGGATCCCAGATATTTACCAAGGTGCTCCAACTAGCATCACGGCACTCATTACCTCTGCGTCTAAAGTAGCTGCCTTTGGTATGGCATTTCGTTTATTGCACGATACATTGTCACATTTTTCATTCGAGTGGAGTCAATTTTTTATTCCTTTGGCAGTGCTATCACTGGCTACCGGTAATATTATTGCCATTGCTCAAACGAATGTGAAAAGACTTTTAGCCTATTCAACCATTTCTCATGTGGGATATTTATTTTTAGGTCTTTTAGTGGCTCAACGCGTAGGGTATGCGCCTGCCATGTACTATATTCTTGTTTACGCAATAGTGTCTGTTTGCGCCTTTGGCGTGCTGTTAATCCTCAGTCATCAAAAATTCGATGCACAAACTTTTGATGATCTCAAAGGACTTTCCCAACGCAGCCCCTGGCTTGCTTTTATTATGCTGCTCGTTGCTTTTTCGTTAGCGGGCGTGCCACCTACGGTGGGTTTTTACGCCAAATTTATGATTTTATCAGCACTCGTCGATGGCGGCCTGACTTGGCTTGCCGCGCTTGCCGTGGTCTTTTCGGTCATTGGCGCATTTTATTATATTAAGATTGTGCGCGTGATGTATTTCGATGCCCCCGAAGTGCCCTATAGCGCAGGTGGCGCGATGGATTTTCGTGTGGTGCTTTCGCTAAATGGGTTAGCGATATTGGCGTTAGGGGTGTTTCCTGCGCCGTTGTTTATGATTTGTAGGAATGTGTTTACGCAGTTTTGAAACATAGGTGCAATTACACTTTATTCCTTCAAGAAATCAACCTACAATTTCCAACCAGTAATTACATCTATATCCATCAATGAAATTCGGCTTTATAACTATAAGAAAACACCAGTTTTATATTGAAATGTGCCCCTATTAGGGCTACACTATAAACATGGTAAAAAGGGTAATAGGTGAATATTATGCATCCAGAAAGAAAAAGCATTGAGGTCAAATCGCGTATGGAGCCTTCTTTAAAGGCACAAGCCGAAAAATACTTACGTAACTATGACATTAATATTAGTCACGGCATAAAACTCTTCTTTCAAGCCGTTGTTCAGGCAAAAGGCTTACCATTTGATTTACGCCCGAATAAAGAAACTCAAGAAGCAATGGACGAGCATAAGAAAGGGAAGCTTAAAACTTATAATACTTACGATGAGATGATGAAGGATATCGATAAGGAATAGTTTTTTTCTATGCTCAAGCTTGAACCATCAACGCGGTATAAAAAAGACGTTAAGCGCGAACTTAAAAGCCCTAAATTTAAAGAGTCTGAGCTTAGACATGTTGTCATTGCGTTAATGAATGAAAAGCAACTTGAAGCTAAATATTTAGATCATAGATTATCTGGAGATTGGGATGGCTACAGGGAGTGTCATGTCCAAAATGATTTATTACTAATTTATAAAATTGAAAATGGTATGCTTTTGCTTACAAGATTAGATTCTCATTCAAATCTTTTTGGATGAAATGGCCTTTAATGGGAATGACGCCATCCTTAAGTCTTGAAGTGTGCATCAGTAGTATATGTTTTCATTGCAAATTGCGCCCATAGTTGATCTCTAATTAATTAAAGTATAACACCATGATGCCAATATCCCGTAATACCAAAGGGGGTGCTTAAGGTTAATGGGCATTACAGTGATCCAACATGCGGAAGGGATTAATTATTTTCTAGTCGTTGACTAATTCAAAGGAAATAATTTCTTGAGCAGCCTTAGTAGGGTGGCGACGACCCGATTCCATTTCTGGGCAAGAGTATACAATTTGGGGATGATAATCATATAGTAATATATTGGTTAAATTAGCTTTGTTAGAATGATAAAAATTATCAATGCAAGATTGCGGGATCCCTTTAAAAGTAAGTTCTGATGTTACTTGAATGTACTTGGTGCCACCTGAAATTTTGTGTGTGTCATCGAATTTTATTAATTTCATAAATCACCTTTTGTTTTAAGGATTAATAAACGTAACGTTAAGAGGTAAGATTGTATCTAAACTATCTAAACGATCTGCAAATAATTCTAATTCCTTTACCTTGCACGTACTAAGTAATTTGCAAACTTCTCCAAGATCTGAAAAAGCTTGATGGTTTTTCACTATAGCATTGACACAGTCATCAGAAATTCCTTCGATGAACGACTCCCTCTGCTCGTTAGCTAAAAGCTAGCTCGACAGAGGGAGTTTCTTGCTTCATCGTGGCAAAACTTCTACCACTCCACACCTCGGACAGTTCCTGCCCGGTGGCATTACCATATAATGCCCAATTCAATATGACCCTAGCGGCATTTTCATCCCGTGAGCAACTAGCCCCACACGGGCATTCATGCCACCTTTCACTTAAGGCCTTCTTTTTCTGAACACCACACCGGTGACAAGTCTGAGAAGGTTTTACTTCTCTTGTCGGGACTTCAACCCATTGAATGCCAGCTTCCTCCGCTTTGCATTTCAATAAATTAAAAAACGCTCCCGGTGTGGTGTTTAATATTTCTCTATTTAATCCTTTTTTACGGCTGCCACCCTTGGCAGTCATCGCTCTAATATTCAAATCTTCTGTTGCGATAAGGCAAGTCTCTTTAACTATTTTGGCTGTTTCTTGATGGATAAACTCTTTTCGTCGACAAGTTAAATCACTATAAACTCTTGCCAGCTTCTTTATCCTTTTACCTCTATTTTTAGACCCTTTCTGACTTTTTGCTATGGCTTGTTGGTATTCCTTTATTTGTTCAGCAACTTGTTTTCCTAATCTTGGGTTCTCTATCGTTTTAACGCTATTTTGGTTATCCACTACGGTGGCGAAAGTCTCAACTCCCCAATCTAAGCCAATGGCTTTAACACCACACTTTCTGATTGGCTCACAATTAATAGTTACTGCCAAATACCAACGTCCCACTTTGTGTAATACTTCTGTCGTTTTAGGCATGCCTGGCGTTCTTGCTTTACCACGTATGATAATGTTGCCAATACCACTGAGCTTAACTTTTCCGTGTTTTAATCCCTCTTTCATTTGCAACCTAAACCCATCACCATGAGTTTTATATCCCCAGCCGGAAAATCGGCGATAAGCTTTAAACCGAGGGAATCCAGGCGTTTCGCCATTTTTAACACGCCTAAAAAAACCATCAAATGCCAAAGCTAAACGCTTCAAAGTTACTTGAGCCGATTGTGCATTGACTTCTTCCAACGCAGCATCTTCTTTACGCCATTGAGTTAAAAAGCGACATTGGTCGTAAAATGAGATAGATATCTTATTTTCTTGGTAAGCTTTAATTCTTTGCTCTAAGGCTTTATTATACAGGCGCTGATGAACCCCCAACATGTTTTCTAAACACTTTAGTTGGGTGGGAGTGGGGTATAATCGATAGGTGACTTTTCGTTGCAACATATCTGGAAATTATAAATTAGTTCTTATGATAAAAAAAGCATTTCAAACGTTAAATCATTTCTCTTTAATACCGCAAACGATGTATTACGAAGGCTATGTTGATAAGTTCCATTACACAAAATTTATTGGAAGCCCGTTTTTTGGAGCAGGAGTTATTGTATATTAATTTGTGGTGGAGCGCCGTTAGCCGTTTTAAAGCAATATATTAAACAGCAAGCAACGCCTTTAAAGATTTATTCTAATTCAAAATGGTGAGCTAATTGAGGTGAAAGACCATGAGAAAAAAATATAAAATGAAGAAGACAGGAATGTTGGAAACCGCCCATGAGATGGCGCAAGGCTTATACGATGCGGGGATTTTGGATGCAACAACAATGCGTGAATTTGATACATTATGTATGCATCCCGTCCAAGATTTGTCACCCAGTGAGATCAAAAAACTTCGTTTAAGAGAAAAAGTAAGTCAAGCGGTATTCGCTAAAGTTCTTAATACAACTGTTTCTTCAGTAAGGCAATGGGAGCAAGGTGAAAAGCATCCACGAGGGACCTCATTAAAACTGCTAAATCTCGTTTCAGATAATGGCTTAGGTTTTCTAACCATTACCCCACTTAGAATATCAACTATCAGAAATATTAAAAAGGAAAAAACGTACTCACAGGAAAAACTTCGATCGGGTTGACTTAATAATGAGTATTATCCGGACACCCGAAGATCGCTTTTTTCAAATTCAATTAAACAATTACCTATTGATACAAGTCATTTTAAAGCGGGAATAAACGTGCTACTCACGCATGAAATATTTGAGGCAGATGCAGGATAAAAAGTTGAAGACACTAACTTGACACTTGAATCGTGAGATTTATGACTGCTATAAGATGGGGTGCTTCTAGAGCCAGAAGAATATAAAGGGTAAGTTTGATAATGATGAGAAGACGGGGTGCTTCTAGGTCTAGAAGAATGTAAAGGGTAAGTTTGATAATGATGATAAGTTGGAGTCATCATAGGGCTAGAAGAACGTAAAGAGTAAGTGTGATGATGATGATGAGTTTTGGTGATCGAAGGACTTGGAGGAGGCAAAACCTCTGTAGATTGATGGTGATTCTTTGGACTATCATCACCGTCACCGTCGTTGCTTTCTGTTGAGTGATCATTCGGGGCGTTTAACTCAGAAATGACCCCTAATGTTACGAGTCCGATCAAGCTTAGCAATCCGCTTAATAGGGTTGCCTTACCAATAGGTAGCGCTGCCGGGCCAAACATAAAAACTAAAGTTGCACCAATTGCATAAGCTGCAATTCCAGTTAAAGTTTGTTTTGTGAGTGCCATATTTTGCTCTTTTTATAATTTGTTACAGACAAAATCCGTTTTTACATACTCATTCACTTGCGTTCCAAGAAATTCATGAGTAATGGGATCATAAACGGGTGTGCTTGTCGTAAAAGGGGTCTTAACATAACCACAGTTGTAGTTAGAAAAGAATGTGGAAAGCATTGCTACCGCCCCCACCCCTAAAAAAAGCACCACAACTTCCGCAGTGCCTCCTCGAACTAAATCAATTTCATTGTACATGAGTTCTTGCATTTGAAATCCATTATCAGTTGTCAAAAATAAAGGCAAGCAGACGATATCAAGTCAATGGATAAAATGGCAATGAGAAGTTTCAAAAAGCCGATGAACGGTAGGTATAGGGTGACAGATGGGCTGAGGCTCAAAGTGTAATATCACTAGCCTAACAGGAACATTTTTAAAGCTGGAATTGTCTTAAGGGTACAGGAGAAAATTGATGGGTAAAAAGCATGGTAACCCTTCTTTTGAAGAATTACCTAAAAAATCGGAAGATGTTCAAGAGAGATCAGAAACGGAAGAATTTTGGGACGTGCCGGTGGCTGATCACCCAGAAAAGTTTATTGCACTTTTGAAAAAGCTACTTTTCTTAGCTGATTCCGATTTTTCCATTAACGAAAGTGAGATTATTGTAAAACTTGGTGATCGGCAACGCAGAGATGCATTGATGAATGTTTTAAATGATGCCGAATTGCGTTGTGGAGCTATCGATACAGAGCCCCACCCATCCATTAAAATTTTATTGCCAATTCCAGAATCATTTATCTTGGAAGGTAAAAAATTATCATTAGCGCGTGATCCAAAAGTTGCATTAAGAACTTTTCTTGGCTGCCTTCAAAATCACTATTCTAAATTAATATATCAAAATACAGGATTGGCGATGGAAGAACCTCCTGAAAAACACCCTCTTTATTCACAAGTGACTACTTATGAAGAAATGCAATTTTTGAGTAGGATGAGAACAGTACAGCCCATGCTGCTTGAGCTTTTAAAAGCAGGATCTCCTTTCACCCAGTGGGTTCAAAGCAGTCAATATTTGGAAATATTCGAAAAAATTACACAACTCATGCTTCAGCATCTGAAACCTTTTGAAAAACAGATAGCAGAGTATGAATTCACTCCAACTGCCATTGCTAGTTATAAAATAGCCCTTAAAAATTTGAGGGAAAATCAGAAATTAATGGTGAATTTGATGCGAGTGAATCCAGTCGTGTTTAAACTGCTTAGTGATAGTTTTAATTTTTTCGATTTGGTTCAAAGCGATTATCAAAAACAAACCGCAAAAATGCCTTCAGTTGATAAACCTAAGCGGCCAAAAGCAATCATCGTAACGAAGGCGAAATCTAAACACGCTTCTGAGTCTGAACCAAAATTATCTCATGATAGCGCACCTGAGAAATCCTCAAAAAAACCATTTAAGGAGTCCCATAAGAACACTCGGAAATCTCACCAAGAGCCGCATAAAAAGCCTGAGAGTGCTAAAAAAACACAAAAGAAAGCACACAAAAAAAAGTAAACGATGTTGTAGGTGAATGTTGCGGCCAACTCAAAAAAGATTGCTTCGATTAATAGAACGTGGTAATTTTTTATTCTTAAACTAAGAAAAATGTGTATATACCTCATACTTCAATGATGCTTCGCATCTTGAATGGTGATGGGTATATGCACTAGATTTATCTTTAGTTTTAGGTGGCAGAGGTTGGTAATGAAACAATCCGTTTTGAACTTCCCCAAGCCATTAGTTTTTAAGGAATACACAATGAAGGAGCATAAAACATTCGTTAAAATAACCTTTTGAAGAGAGCGATGATTTACCATGTCAATTAAAATGCCTACTCGTGGCAAAAAAATTAGTTTAAAAACTGTGCCTAACAATTCCCCTTCACAATCGATACAAGAATCTTCCGAAGAAATACCATTTTTAGATGATGATCCTATTCCAGAACATATGTTTGATACATCTACCCCTTTATCTAGTGGATCAATACCTTTAGAAATCGATGAATTTTATTCATTTCTGTTACGAAGTAGGGAAAATAGCGAAGTGGAATTTCCCCTTTTAGAGAAAAAAGAACCCGAGTCTGATGATTCATGGTTGCAAGACGAAAATAAGCCTTCAAGTCAGCCTCCAGAAGAATTTCGTTTTGAAGAAGTTCCCCTTGAAGCTCCGGTAGCGGTTATCGATCCCTTTACTGAGTTCCCTTTTCAGTTTGAAGACCTAGGAGGTAGTGTATCCTCTGGTTATTTTCAAATGGATGAAATTGATAGTGCAAATCCGTTTGATGAAGTTATGGTAGAGACACCCATGATCCCTGAACCTAAAATAGACATGGCTCAAGAGAAAATTGAACAAGAAAAACACGAATTAAATAAGAAACAAGAATTAAATGATAAACAAGAATTAACTCCGGAAACATCTTCTGGTAAGGAAGAAGAAGCCAAAGCGATGAAGCGCAAAAGAGATAGTGAGAGTGCAAAAAATAGGCGTGACAGAGAAAAGCAGAGAGTTAAAGCTTTAGAAAAAAAACAAAAAGAATTAGAGACAGAAAATAAACAATTAGAAATACGGGTCTCTGAGGAACGATCGATTAAAGATTCTTTGACAAAGTTAAAGGAAGATGTGACGGTAAAACTTCCTTTAAGCCCAAAAAAGCAGGTTGGTTATTCTCCTTTTTACGCGGCTCAGCAGAGAGCAGCACAAATCCCAGCACAAATCCCAGTGCAAATCCCTGTGCAAATCTCAGCAAAAAGAACGAGTACCAATGACCATGAATTGCCTCGGCGGAGTAGTCGGCTTAAAAAATAAACTTATATAAATCCTCTCTCCCTTTTTTAAAGGGAGAGTTTATGTTGGCAACACCCCACACTTCCCATCCAACTCCGCTGCAGGGTCCCCTTGACTTTCATTCAAATCAAGTTAGAATATTAAGTTTTTAATAAGAGGATTTACCCGAATGCTGGCTGTAAGAATGTTTTTGAATCTTTTTAGTTCTCCCGATCCAACCCCACTTATTACCGCAATAAAAACAGGCAAGACCGATCAAGCGCTTGCTTTAATTAAAGAAGGGAAAGGCTTAACGGAAATTGACTCAGAAAATAGAACACCAGTTCATCATGCAGCCATTAAAGGAAATGAAACAGTCTTTGAGGCGTTACGAGATGTTGTTATCAAATCACCCTTAAAAGTCACTAACCTTATCGATATAAACTTTAACTCTAAGGATCAGCATAAGATGATCCCGCTTCATTATGCCAAAGGCGAATTGGTATTAAAACTGATCCAAGCAGGCGCAGATGTTAGCATCCCGTTTCCTGATAAACTTCCTGAAGATGTCACTCTTCCTTTTAGCATGACTTCTTTAGGAAAAGGGCAAAGTGCGCTAGCAACGTTTTCTGGCGATAAAGATTTGTTCCAGAAAATAATAATTTTACCTCCAGTGATTTACCATTCTCGTATCGAGGACATTCTATGCCAAGATTCAGGATTGTTTTTCACGCGCGCTGTCCTTCGACAGCCCACTCCAAACTTGAATGAAATTAATTTCTTATTAGAGTATCCAAAAATGAAAGAGCTTGCCAAGAATTTTAGATATCTCGGTTTAGAAGAACCAATCATTAAAGCGTTAAAAGATGAAAATATTCTTCGTCAATGGCGAGAAGAAAGAAATAAATCTAAGACTTCACAGCAAAGAAATTCAGAGCCGAAAGCACCTGCTTCTTTGCCACGTTTAGGACCACCAGCAAGAGCTGAAGCACCCGTTGTTGAAAGAGAATTAAAAGAAGCGGCTGCGCCAGTTGAAACAGCAACACCTGCTAGACGAGGCCGTAGACTTTCAGCAGCACCCACTGCTCACACTCCTGAACGCCCGAAAAGAAAGCGTTCAGAAGATCTTACTCCAAGCGGCGCAGCAGCTGATGGCGAAGCATTACAGTCTGGTAGAAGAACTCGTTTTAAAAGGTAACTTTAAGAGAAGAAAAAGAGAAAAAAATGAGAACGCTAGCTTCAAATGAATGTTTGTCTGTTTCAGGAGCAGGAAAGTTTATTCCCTATCGAGGAATTAAAATTGGCAATGAAGGGATCTCTGATCCTTGTTTTTCATTGCTCGAAAAAGAATTTTTAGCTGCCGAAAAATTTGACTACAAACCTTCAACCGCGCTAACGGTTGCCTTCATTAAAGGTTGCTCTGAAAAGGAAGTTAAAAACTTCGTTGATAACTATAACAAAGCAGCCGAGGCTAAATGAGCCTTATTCCTGGCTCAACCCCTTAGCAGGTCGTGACAGGCTTTTTCCTCTTTTCTTTTCTGGGAGATGAAGTGCTTTATAATGTTTATATTTATCTACATATTCTTTTTCAGGCAAAGTGGCATTAAGCTTTACTAACAACTGATTGATTTCATCACTCATGAAATGTAACAGCGTTCCTATTTTGGTTCGATCACCGCCATAGCGTTGTTTTAAAACCGAGATCCTGCCTAGTAATATTTGCAAATGTTCAATTTCATTTGCACTTTTATCACGTTGTCGCCATAACTCTTGAATGGAATTAAGATCATCTTCTACGCTTTGTGATTTGGATAGGCGATAATTTTGTGCTCTTTGATAAGCACGGACTAAGCTACTTTCGGTGACGTTAGATTTAGTGATTTCCAATGCAGTAGCGATTTTTCTACTCGATGGATTAAGCAAAAGATGCATCACGACGCGTTTGATTTCATTATTTCTACGCTCTTTTTCATCTTTCACTCCGATAACGTAAAGACTTTGTTCACGGGCTTTAATAAGATAAGGTACAAAATTTTGCCTTTCTTCAATGGGACACAACTTTATCACTTCTGTCATATCCATTTTTGCTCTTTTAAGAAGATTGATAATATAGGGCAAGAATTTATTTTTATTGCTATTGACTAGCCCAATCACCAATTCAGGGGTAGCCAGTGCATCGGGAACGGCGGCATGGTGCCTTATTAAAAAATCGACTTGTTCCCACTTTTTGGCTTTAATAAATAGGCTTATCAGATAAGGGGTTACTTTTGCACCCGCAGTCACTAATTTTTCTGCGATAACGAAATTATATTGCGAAAGGGCAAACAATAAAGGAGTTTGATTATTTTTAAAAGCGAAATTAACGTTTACTCCTCGATGAAGCAACTCCTCGACTAAAAATCCATTGTTGCGAACCACTGCAATCGTTAATAACGAGTGACCTTTAAATTCATGGTTATCAGGAAAAATAAAATTTCGCAACTCTTCATCAGTGAGATAATCTAAATAAAACTTAGCAAAGCGATGGCTTCTGGTAAATAATTTTGCTAAGCAAATTGGATTTAAATAATCAGCGCCACGTTTAATGAGAAGATCAGTGGCTGCTTCGTCTTCCGCTTGCACGGCCATGGATAAGGTGGTGTTTCCTTTGGCATCCGTTTTGTCAAGATTTTTATCTTGACGTGCGCTGAGCATTTGATTTAAAAATTGAATTCTTTTTTGAGTAAACATCTTTTTGATATTGGGCAAGTTTTTATCATCATGCGATCCATATTGAATAATTTCTAAGGGCAGGGCGTGACTTTCTCCTTTAAAAACTGCAGGCAATAGGCCTGCAAGGGTATCGAGATCTAAATCCCTTTGTTCAGGAATATGAACCGTTTTCACCTGGGTACCTGCCACCACATCCATCTGCGTGTTACCACTGGCTGCGTTTGGGTCAAACAAAGTGAATTGATGAGTTTTGTCGTTATAAAAAAGCCCGGTAGAATGATCGGCCGAGGAAAGGCGAACATAACGATTAGGAAAAGGCATCACAAATTCTCTTAATATGGCCTTGATCTCTTCAATGCTATGAAGCAGCATCCCCAATTTATTAACCACTTCTAGCCCAAGAGCTTGATTAATTTCATATTGCATTTCATCAAAACCAAACATCGTTCGGGCTTCTCCTGATCCTTGCAATAAATTGACATAACCGATTATTTTATCGATGGCTAAATTTTCTTCTTGGGTAATTTCATGGTAAGGCGTGGTAGCAATTTTATATAATGTTCTAAAAAACCATTTTTCATTGGGCTCTTTCTCGCCTTGCATTTTTAAATAGCCCCATACTGCCGAGAAACCCGCACACCAACCGCGATCACTGATCACTGGCAAGTTAATTTTTTTATGTGGTTCTTGTCTTAAATCGCATTGTTCGTTATGGTGTTTAATGTATAATTTAATTCGTTTAATCAACGCACTTTGCGCAAAGGTGGGTTCGACTTCTTTCCCGGTAATTTCCACATATATTTGACTCATTTTTATTTCAAGATCTATCCACTTTTCTATTTCATTTGCGTTAGCATCATTCATCATTAAGCTGGTAATGATCTCATCACAATGATGGATAATATTGGCATAATGCGGGGGCGACGCAATGGCGGGATTAAATTGTGGATGCTTAATAAGCAAGTTGATTATCGTTAAATCACTTTCATTTCCTGCGAGGGCATCTTTTCGAGCTAAGAATAGAGCATGTTCAATGGCTGCATTAGGATCAGCACCTAAATCCAATAATTTTTGAACCAAATCTTCGCGTTGCAGATTAGTTGCAACCAAGATAAGAGGCACGCCTTTTTCAAGCTCAAAATTCGGATCTTGTTCGCAAAGGGCTGTAAAATCTTCCTCAGTTAATTGCTGCGTTAGCATGATAATGTCCGATGAAAATGTTTAATTCATCGATTTAGATAAGTATTTTGAAGATAAAGTTCAGGAACAAAGTCAAAAGAGGATATACCCGTTCCGCATGAAAAGTATTACGGAACTCCTTATTTCGAAGTGGAAGCAGTAGATACAAGGTTTTTAACAACCAAAAAAGCTTGCAAACTAACATTTCCCCTTGCCGCAGTGCCACCAGCTCGGCGTTAAATTGCTTTTGCACGGAGCCGCAGGGGTCCCGCTGGGGGATGTGGGTGCGGCGAGTACAAAAGTAACTTAACGTCGAGCTTACCGCGGTTTTCCCTGCTCGACGTTAGGTTGCTTTTGCACGGAGCCGCAGGGGTCCCGCTGGGGGATGGGTGCGGCGAGTACAAAAGTAACTTAACGTCGAGCTTACCGCGGTTTTCCCCCGCTCGACGTTAGGTTGCTTTTGCACGGAGCCGCAATGGGCGTGGCGAACAAAAACAACATAAAGCCGAGCCTACCACCTTGCCGGCAAGCCAGCACTTGCGCCCATAGCGGCTTTAGCATATTATGTATCGCCTGACGCGGGGTGGAGCAGTCTGGCAGCTCGTCGGGCT
>JBIOEB010000011.1:0-29336 GCA_044445585.1 Candidatus Berkiellales bacterium | reverse complement strand
TCTTCCCGGGACGGCACAGCAAAATCCCTCTGCGCTACGCGCGGTCTCCCTTTTTCAAAGGGAGACGAATGTCGCTTCGCGACAGATCCTTTTCCCCTACATTCTTTTTGCGTTGTTGCCGATCTCTTCCGTGCATATTCTGCAAAAACTAGAGCCTCCATAAAGATTGAGTATGCTACCACACAAAAAACAGTGGTTCAATAATATAAGGATCAAGTAAAACAAAAAAACTGACGTACCATGCGAATATTTATAATTCCAACTTTCACCTTATTAAGAATCAATAGCATCTCCACCCAAAAAGCCTTAAAATTCCCATTGGATTTTCAAGCAAATAAAAAGGTTTTTAAACGGTGAGTAAGCAGTTATATATCGAAACCTGGGGTTGTCAGATGAACGAATACGACTCCAAACGAATTGCTGAACTACTTGAAGCAACCCATGGGTTAAAGCTTGTCAACTCACCAGATGATGCCGACGTGTTATTAATGAACACCTGTTCCATCCGCGAAAAAGCACAAGAAAAAGTTTTTTCACGGTTAGGTCAATGGCGCGAATTAAAAGAAAAACGATCCGAAATTGTGATCGGCGTTGGCGGCTGCGTTGCCAGCCAAGAAGGTGCCTCCATTCGTCAACGCGCACCTTATGTTGATATTATTTTCGGCCCACAAACTTTACATCGTTTACCAACATTGTTAAATAACGTGAAACGATCGGGCAAACCGGCAATTGATATTTCATTTCCTGAAATCGAAAAATTTGATCGCCTTCCTGATCCTAAAGCCGATGGCCCCACCGCATTTGTATCTATTCAGGAAGGATGCAGCAAATATTGTTCTTATTGCATTGTGCCTTATACCCGCGGTGAAGAAATCAATCGCCCTTTTGATGATGTGATTGCAGAAATTGCAACGCTTGCTGATCAAGGCGTAAAAGAATTTACCTTGCTTGGTCAAAATGTGAATGCCTATCGCGGATTAATGCATGATGGCCATCTTGCCGATCTGGCTTTGCTGATCCGATTTATTGCCATGATAACAAACATTGAGCGCATTCGCTTTAGCACCTCTCACCCCAACGAATTTTCAACCAGCTTAATCGAAGCCTATCGCGACATTCCCAAACTGGCAAATCACCTGCATTTACCAGTGCAAAGCGGGAGCGATCGCATTTTAAATTTGATGGGTCGCAATCATACTACGTTAGAATACAAATCAAAAATTCGGCAATTACGTTTGGTGCGGCCAGGTATTGCTGTCACTTCGGATTTTATTATTGGTTATCCTGGCGAAACAGAAGAAGATTTTGCAGCCACCATGCAATTAGTAACCAGCATTGGCTTTGATCAGTCTTTTAGTTTTATGTATAGCCCAAGGCCTGGAACCAAAGCGGCAACCTTGCCGGATCAAATTCCTCTTGAAGTGAAAAAACAACGTCTGAATATCATTCAAGATCAATTAAACGCACAAGGAGAGGCTATCAGCCAAAAAATGATCGGGACCATCGAAAAAGTGTTAGTGACGGGCCCGTCGAAGAAAGATCCCAACGAGCTGTGCGGACGAACCGAAAATAATCGGGTAGTCAATTTTAAAGCGCCCTATTCTTTAATCGGAAAAATGGCGGATTTACACATTACAGGAGTGAAGCATTATACCCTGCGAGCCGAAGTGGTTACCCAGGCGGTTACTGCTTCACTATGATAATCCATTGATATAATTGTTGTTTTTTTGAGATCTTTACTCTTTAAAAATTATGGTATGCTAATAATATTAGGGTATCAATTTAAGGCGCCGACCGAGGAAGGCGGTTTCATTGAGCGAAAAAATCAGTTCTTGTGAAATTTCTCTCTCTCCTGTCGATAACCATCGATTAATGAGCCTGTGTGGTCGTTTCGATGAACATTTACGGCATATTGAACGCCGGCTTGGCGTTGAAATTCATCACCGAAGCGGCGTGTTTCAAATTCTTGGCGAAAGACAAGCCGTTCATCTTGCCCATACTGTGATCAACCAACTTTACGCACAAACTAAAACCGATCATGAACTGACTGCTGCAAAAGTTCATCTGACTTTACAAGAATGCATGCAACATTTAGGCGATCCCTTTTCGGAGTCACAACCGAAAATGGAAATGAATCCTTCCGAGCTTTTCATTAAAACACCTAAAGCACTTATTAAGCCACACAGCAAAAATCAACGGCTTTATCTTAAAAATATTTTGACGCATGACATTATCTTTGGGATCGGCCCTGCAGGTACTGGTAAAACTTTTTTAGCCGTGGCTTGTGCGGTATCGGCTTTGGAATCGCAACGCGTCAAACGCATATTGCTGGTTCGCCCCGCGGTTGAAGCAGGTGAAAGTTTAGGTTTTTTACCTGGAGATTTAAGCCAAAAAATTGACCCTTACTTAAGACCGCTTTATGATGCACTTTATGAATTATTGGGATTTGAACGGGTTATCAAACTTATTGAACGCAATATTATCGAACTTGCACCTTTAGCTTATATGCGCGGGCGAACACTTAACGATGCTTTTATTATTTTGGATGAAAGTCAAAACACCACTCACGAACAAATGAAAATGTTTTTAACGCGCTTAGGATTTGGCTCGACCGCTGTGATCACCGGAGATATCACTCAAATAGATCTGCCACGCGGCGCAGGCTCTGGCTTAAAACAAGCCATGCATGTTTTTAAAGATATTCCCGGCATGAACTTTACCTTTTTTGAATCCACCGACGTGGTGCGCCACCCCATCGTGCAAAAAATTGTCGAAGCATATGAAGTTTTTGAGAGTTCAACGGCTAAAGAGAGGGACAAGTGATCCCTCATCTGGATGTGGCTTATGCAACCCAATATACAGATTGCCCCGATCCCGACACCATGCAATCTTGGGTGAATGCTGCTTTAACAGGAAAAAAAGGGAATTATTCCTTAACGATCAAAGTGGTTGATGAATCGGAAATGACACAATTAAATTTCCAATATCGGCAGAAAAACAAACCCACTAATGTGCTATCATTTGCTTGTCAATTACCCGCCCCACTGCGAGGTGACATGCTGGGTGATATTGCGATTTGTGCACCCATTGTTGTAAAAGAAGCCAATGAATCACAGAAATCCGTCACAGCACATTGGGCACATTTAGTGATCCATGGCGTGTTACATTTATTAGGCCATGATCATGAACGCGAAGAAGATGCCGTGATCATGGAAGCACTTGAAACAAAAATTTTACAAGATTTGGGGTTTCCCGATCCCTATAGGATGGAAATAAGTCATGAATGACGAGACGCGTGGTAAAAATGGCGGCCTGACTTGGCGAAAACGATTGCGCCAAATGATCAGGAGTAGTATTCCTGAAACGCGCGAAGAATTGATTGCGGTTTTGCGTGAGACTTCCCAAAAGCACTTGGTCGATGCAGATTCCTTACGCATGATCGAAGGCGTTTTACAAGTCTCTGAAATGCAAGTTCGTGAAATTATTATTCCTCGTGCTGAAATGATTGTGATCCCAAAAGATGCCGATCTGGAAGAAATTTTTTCCATTTTGATTAAATCAGAACACTCACGCTTTCCGGTGATTGGCGAAAATAAAAATGAAGTGATTGGGATCTTACTGGCTAAGGATTTATTAGCTTATCGCCTTGAAGAAAAAACAGAAAGATTTTCGATTAAAGATATTTTACGTCCTGCCGTTTTTATTCCTGAAAGTAAACGGTTAAATATTCTTCTGAACGAATTCCGAAAGAGCCGCCAACACCTTGCCATTGTGGTCGATGAATATGGCGGCGTTAGCGGCCTGATCACCATTGAGGATGTCATCGAACAGATCGTCGGCGAAATTGCCGACGAACATGATATCGATAGCGATGTTTTTATTCGCAAACACAAAAAGAATTATTATTCTGTAAAAGCTTATACGCCAATTGATGAATTTAATACATTCTTTGGAACAAACTTAAACGATAGCGAATTTGATACCATCGGTGGCCTAGTATCAAAAAGTTTTGGACATCTGCCAAAGCGCGGCGAATCCATCACTATTGAAGACATTCCGTTTACTGTTCTGCGCGCAAACGATCGCCGTATACAATTACTCCAAACTACGCATTCACCCAAAAAAGGATAAAAAATAAACCTCATGAACGATTTCTTCAAAAAAATTAAACCTTATTTAGTTTATTTATTTGTTTTCCTGGGTGGGGTCCTCATGCCTTTTGGCTTTTCGCCCTATAATATGGGTGTAGCCAGTATCAGCTCGTGTGTCGTATTATTATGGTGTTTGGATAAACGCAAACCCCACATTGCTTGTTTAATGGGCTTGCTTTATGGCCTTGGCATGTTTGGCCTCGGTGTTAATTGGGTTTATGTCAGCATTCACGACTATGGCTATGCCTCTCCCATTTTGGCTGGGTTTATAACCTTAGTTTTTATTTTTATTTTGTCACTGTTCCCTGCCGCCATGGCTTTTATTTTAAATCGCTATTTTTTCAAAAATAATTTTATTCGCTGCTTATTAGCTTTCCCTGCATTATGGGTTGTCTTTGAATTGATCCGCGGATTTATTTTTACCGGTTTTCCTTGGTTATTTGTGGGATATTCACAAATCGAAAACCATTTAAGAGACTATGCTACCGTCGGCGGTGTTTATACTGTTTCTTGGGCCACGGTGTTAGTCGCTGCGATCCTTTATGGTATTATCGATTACTATTACTCACACAAAACTAAAACAAAGATCCGAAATGGCCTGGTTGCCTTGATGCTCGTCGTTTGGGGAGTGGCGTTTGGTTTGCATCAAATAAAGTGGGTTACTCCCATTCAGCAATCTCTTACCGTTGCGTTAGTACAAGGTAATGTGCCGCAACTAATGCGTTGGGATCCAGCTGCTGTCACGCAAATAGTGAATACGTATGAGGAACTCACGCAACAAGCGCTTGATATTAATTTAATTATTTGGCCTGAAGCCGCCATTCCTGTACCGCTTCCTGTATCTGCAGGCCTATTTAAGCAAATGGATGCGAGCATGGATGCACATAACACGGGGCTCATTGCCGGAGTGCCATCGGAAGCTGACAAAACACATTATTATAATTCTCTTATTGGTGTTGGCCGCGCCAGTGGCATTTATCATAAATCCCATTTAGTGCCTTTTGGGGAATATGTTCCACTTGAACGTTTTCTTCGCGGGATCATTGCTTTTTTCAATTTACCCATGTCCAGCATTATTCCTGGCCCAACGGATCAAGAACCTTTGACCGCGCAAAGTTATCGTTTTGCTCCGGCAATTTGTTACGAAATAGCTTATCCTCTGTTTGTTCAACAAATGAGCCAACACGCCGATTTTATTTTAACGGTGAGTAATGATGCGTGGTTTGGTACTTCTATTGGTCCATGGCAACATTTGCAGATTGCACAGTTTCGCGCGATTGAAAATGGTAAATATGTGCTCCGTGCTACCAACACGGGTTTAACCGCAATTATTGCCCCCGATGGAACCATTCAAGCAATCGCACCGCAATTTGAACCTTATGTTTTAACCGGTACCGTCAATGCAATGAAAGGTCAAACGTTGTGGTCGCGCTTTGGTGTTTGGCCAGTGCTCGCAGGTTTAATCATCGTATTAGGGGCTGCGTTTTGGCTGAGAAAGGAAAAATAGAGCGGGAAGAAATGCAATTTTGGGATCCAAAAATGTTCTTTTGCGTTTATCCTGCGTTGCAGGAACTTCTCGAAGTCCCTGTGCCTTGGCTAAACGCAAAATCACTATTTTGAAGGTCCAAAATTGCATTGAGAATTTAGAATTTGATCCGATTTACTATTCCATTCATTCCTGCATACATCCCTCTTACGAATCCATTACTCAGTGGAATTGCAGTCGCTCCGATAATCCAACCACAAAGCGCTCCAGGTATTGAAGATCCTACGCCATATTTAAACATCGAACCAAAACCACCAAGGAGCGCACCTGCCACTCCAAGTGTTGTTGCCATCGTCACTTGATCACTCAATAGGTGCCCAATTGAAAACGATGTTGCAGATGGTTCGGTAGAAACAACTGCTGCAGCAGCACCTTCGGCGCCATCTCCACCCGCAATAAAGTGACATTCATTATTAGTTAGCATTCTCATTTTTTCACTCCTACATTACACTTCCAAAAACAGCGGCAAATATACACCGCCTTATGTGTATAAGCAAGTAAAATAATTTGCTTAGAATTAGAGTCGATTTTGCTGATCGGGTGCTGATTTGAAGCTTATGCTGCTGCCATACCCATACCAGCGGCTGCGCCAATGGCCGCCCCGATGGCAACGCCAACGATTTTGATCGGCAATGTCACAACACTTAAGGCCAAATCGGCCGCTGTTCCAGGTGGCGTACTCGTCAAACTCGAACAGCTATTAATCAACAAAATGGCTAGAAGGATCCCTATTTTTTTACATTTATCCATGTTTTTTCCTTAAAGACAAAAATTTGCTATGCTATGTCTTTTCGATTGCTCAGATAACTGGTTCAAATTACGAGCAAGATCGTTTATCCATACAAAATAGCATGATATAAGCATGATACAAAAGTGAGCTAGAGATTTAAAATGCAAGAAAACTATCACCCTCAAGAGATCGAAGCGCAAGTACAGCGTTATTGGGACAGCCACCAAAGTTTCGTGGCCAAAGAAGATCCAAAAAAAGCTAAATTTTATTGCTTAAGTATGTTCCCTTATCCCAGCGGCTATCTCCATGTGGGCCATGTGCGAAATTATACGCTAGGCGATGTGATTGCACGCTTTGCGCGCTTGCAAGGGAAAAATGTGCTTCATCCTATTGGGTGGGATGCTTTTGGTTTGCCAGCCGAAAATGCTGCTATTGCGCATGACGTGCCACCTGCAAAGTGGACTTACGAAAATATTGCCCATATGCGCCAGCAATTCAAAGGCTTAGGATTTTGTTTTGATTGGTCCCGCGAAATCACCACTTGTCATCCAGATTATTATCGCTGGGAGCAATGGCTTTTTATTAAAATGTTCGAAAAGGGTTTAGTTTATAAAAAAGATGCCATTGTAAATTGGGATCCTGTTGATCAAACCGTGTTGGCTAATGAACAAGTGATCGATGGCAGAGGTTGGCGATCAGGTGCTAAAGTCGAGCAACGTTTAATTCCACAATGGTTTTTAAAAATTACCGCTTATGCCGAAGAATTATTATCGGCATTAGATCATTTACCCGGTTGGCCAGAGCAAGTGAAAACCATGCAACGCAATTGGATTGGCCGATCCACGGGTGTGACTTTTCAATGGCAAGTCGATGGCGTAAATACTGCACCTATCGAAGTTTACACCACACGCATTGATACTTTGATGGGGGTAACGTATCTTGCCATCGCACCGCAACACCCATTAGTCGAAATGGCTTTAAAAAATAATTCGCCGTTACAAACTTTTATTGATGCTTGTCGCAATGTCAAAGTGGCAGAAGCTGAATTAGCGACTTTAGAAAAAGCCGGCCAAGCGACAGGGTTATTTGCGATCCACCCTATTACTCACGAAAAAATTCCGATTTGGGTTGCCAATTATGTGTTGATGGAATATGGCTCTGGCGCGGTGATGGCCGTACCTGCGCACGATCAACGCGATTATGAGTTTGCACAAAAATATCAACTTCCGATCAAACCCGTGATCTGTCCTGCTCAAGATACCTTACCTGATCTTTCACAAAATGCTTTTGAGGATGATGGCATTTTGTTTAATTCACTTTCTTTCGATGGGCTCACTTCAACTGAAGCACTTGAAAAAATCGCGGATCATTTAACAGCGAAAGGCTTAGGTCAACGCCAAGTTCATTATCGCTTACGCGATTGGGGCGTTTCGCGTCAACGTTATTGGGGCACACCGATCCCAATGATCCAATGTCCCAGTTGCGGTACGGTTCCTGTGCCAGAAAAAGATCTGCCAGTGGTGTTGCCAGAAAACGTCACCATGCACAGTGGTGGGGGTTCCCTTTTGGCACAAATGCCATCATTTTATGAAGTAAATTGCCCACAATGTGGGCAAAAAGCACGGCGCGAAACCGATACCTTTGATACTTTTGTTGAATCTTCTTGGTATTATTTACGATTTACCTCGCCTTCTGAAAAACAAAAGATCTTAAATGACAACGTCCATTATTGGGCACCGGTCGATCAATACATTGGTGGCATTGAGCATGCCGTGTTGCATTTACTGTATGCGCGCTTTTTTCATAAGGTGTTTCGAGATCTTAAATTGGTGCAAAGCGATGAACCTTTTACCAATTTATTAACGCAGGGGATGGTGCTCAAAGATGGCATTAAAATGTCAAAGTCAAAAGGCAACACGGTTGATCCTCAACCCTTAGTCGATACTTATGGCGTTGATACGCTGCGATTATTTATTATGTTTGCCGCTCCACCAGAGCAATCACTAGAATGGTCGGATGCGGGTGTGGAAGGCGCTTTTCGCTTTTTACGACGTTTATGGCGTTTTATTCACCAACATTTAAGCGAACAAGCTTTGGTCAAAATTGATTTTTCTGGCGTGACTCTTGATACAAGGCAAAAAAACTTAAGACGACAAACGCATGAAACCATCGACAAAATGACCGATGATTTCAAGCGCCGTTTCACTTATAACACTGCCATTGCTTCGGCCATGGAGTTAATTAACACGCTTTCGACCTATGCGGTTGAAAATGAAGTAGACAAAATGCTCAAACAAGAAGCTTTTTCGGCCATCGTGTTAATGTTATCGCCAATTATCCCACATATTTCGCATGAATTATGGCTTGCCTTAGGCAATACCACGGCCGTGATAAATGCGCCGTGGCCTAGTGTTGATCCTACCGCTTTGCAACGCGATACCATGGATTTAGTGGTGCAAATCAATGGTAAAATGCGGGCGAATATTAGCGTGCCACTCAATGCATCCAAAGAAGATATTGAAAAATCGGTATTAGATCATGCTAGCGTGAAGCGGCATACCGAGGGTAAAACCATCCGAAAAATTATTATTGTTCCTCAAAAACTGGTTAATATTGTTGCTAATTAAATATGCGTAAAATTTTTTCATTTGTTATTATTATTTTTTTACTCAACACGCTGAGTGCGTGTGGGTTTCATTTACATAAAAGTCAGCTGGATCTTAGCAATAAATACCCCACGATTATTCTTCCCTATTCTGGAACGCATACTTTACATCAAGCCCTGCGGCGCGCGTTAATTTCTTCGTCGATTAATGTCCTGGACGAGGCTCCTTCTTCAAATAATGACCCTAATAATGTGCCCGTCTTAACGGTGATCTCGCAAGATCTGGGCCAGCAACCGTTAGTGTATGGTGCCGATAGTGAGCTTCGTCGCGAGCGGCTAAAAATGGTGGTAGGGTTTTCTTTTGGCGCAGCCAAGAAAAACCAGTTTATACTTTCTACCGAGCGCGATCGCCAACTGAATGCTAACCAAACACTTGGCGATAACGACGAAAAAATTGTGATCGAACGCGAAATGCAAGCAGATATTATCAATCAATTATTACGTTATATCGACATGGAAAAAAATGCGTTGTTACCCTGAAGCCTTATCTACCACGTTAAAGAAATCATTCCCCGTTTATGTGATCTATGGGAATGAACCTTTTCTCATGGCACAAAGTGCTGATCTCATCCTGCAAATACTCAAAGCCAACGCTGAGATTGAACATCAGATTTTTACCATTGATACCCATGCAGCAAGTGCTTGGGCTCCACTGATTCAGGCTAAACAAAATCGATCGTTATTTTCTCAGAAGCGACTGTTTGAACTGCGATTTTTAACTAATATTAACGCTGACGAAGCGCAGCAATTAATTCACTTATTACCATCCATCGATGAAAACAGCATTTTTTTGATCCAAGCGGGGCAACTTTCGTTACCACAACAAAAAGCAAAATGGTTCATTCATTGTGAGCAAGTAGGACTGGTTGTTCCGCATAAACCCCTGGCACCACCGCAATTTTCTAAATGGGTGACTGAGCGGGCCAAACACCATAGGATTAAGTTTACCACCGAAACATTGAAACTTTTGATTGATTATACCGAAGGAAATTGTTTAGCCGCAGAGCAAGAAATGACCCGATTAGCATTATATTACGCGGAGGGTGACAAAGAGGGTGATAAAACGGTTGTGATTACAGATTTAGATCAACAAAGTCAATTTAATGTGTTTGATCTTTGCAAAGCGGCGGTTGCACAAAAACCAGAACGTGTGATCAAAATTTTGCGTTGCCTAAAAGACGCTGGTACTGCCTTGCCGCTCATTATTTGGGCATTGGCACAAACGTCCAGAGAGCCCTCTACCGCTGCTTCAAAGCCTTTTTTGCTGAGTCGATTATCTTTAGCCGATAAACAATTAAAAACGGGTGAAATGGTCGCTGCGTGGCAGGAAGTGATGAATATTAGCCTGCTGTTAGCGGGTGGCAGTGTACATTCTATGTTGAATAGGGTATATGTAAATTATGAATAGTGGTAATTAAAAAAAGGAGAATATACAATTGTTAAAGCTAAATTCTAGCAAAAGGTAAAGTATGCAGACAACAGCACTTCTAAAAGCGGTTCTTGAAGATCTCAGCGATCTCAAAGCCATTGATATCTGCCCTCTCGATGTTCATCTCTTAACACCCATCACTGACTATATGATTATTGCATCTGGCACCTCTAGCCGACATGTTAGTGCTATTGCAAATAATCTCGTTCATAAAATGAAAGAACGTCATGTCAAACCGTTGGGGATCCAAGGCGATCGAGGCGCTGAGTGGGTATTGGTGGATTTAGGCGATATTGTGGTGCACATTATGCAACCGCAAACTCGTGATTTCTACCAACTTGAGAAACTGTGGTCAACCAGTACCTTTTATGTTTTGGCCAGTGCTTAAACAATAGCTTGAAAATAAATTGAACAATAATGAAAAATAACCTGAACAATAAATAGAACAAATGCACTGCCAAATCATCGCTGTCGGACAAAAAATGCCAAAATGGTGTGTGATCGCTTGTGAAGAATATTTCAAGCGTTTACAACGATTTCTGAAATGTTCCCTCATTGAAATTCCCACTGCTATTCGACATAAATCGTCAAAATCATCTGATAATACGGTGCTTTACAAAAAAGAAGAAGCCGAAAATATTCTTAAAAAAATTTCATCACAAGACTGTGTTATTGCTTTAGAAGTTAATGGCCAACCTTGGTCAAGTTCATCTTTAGCCAAGTCTTTGGCCGATTGGCAGCTGGTAGGCCAAAATATTATTTTTATTATTGGCGGGCCCGATGGATTATCATCAGGTGTATTGGCACGTGCGAATTATCAATGGTCATTATCGTCTTTGACTTTTCCTCATGCCTTGGCTCGAGTGATCCTTGTTGAGCAACTTTATCGAGCAGCGAGTATTTTAGCGAATCATCCGTATCATCGGGAGTGATTCTTGCGGGAAGACAGTTGATTCGATTTTGGGTGTTCCGATAAAGTGGCGATCGTTTATTGCTTTAATTATTCAATGACTTCAAAACCATTCATCATCAAATAAGGAACAAGATCGTTATACCCCATCCCTTTAGGATGGCGATAATGAGTAAACCATACCCCCGGAGGAAATGTAACACCCTATATCGCTGGATATACGATACTAGTGCAGTGCTATCGGGGCACCAGGAGTGCTATCGGACACCCATGTATTGCATGATAGTAAAGGTGATTATCCCCATAAAAAAGCACATATCGTTTTCGAAACTTTAAACGCACATCAAGACTCTATTAATATGAGATCGATAAAAATGCCCCTGATTATATATCTAGAAGTCATATTAAAGTTACATTATCCGATTTCATTAAGGAGAAAACGCCATGAAACCTTTTGAAAAAAAGCAAAAATATGTATTTTCAAATGAAACGACAAGGGAATACCAACCCACTGATAGTAACTTGCATGAAGTTACGCAGGATGCATTTGATCATTTTGTGAGAATGAACGTCGCCCCAGATGCGCCTGTAGGAGCTGACTTATTTCATACGCTAGGAGTTTACAAACAGAAGCTACTCAACAAGAAACTGCTCAAACAGACTCTAAAACTTATTGGAAACAAAAATTGAATGCCTATTTATGTAAAGAAGAAGGCTCCCTAAACGCTAAACGAAAAAAATTAAAAACTGAACGAAATACCCTTTTAACAGACATGGGGATTGATGAAAATCACAGTTTTCGTGAGCAATTAGATGATATACTAACAGAAAAAAGTAGTCTTTCCGATAAAAGCAATTTTGGGATCGACGATACCAATACCTTTCAGGCAATGGAATTGCTTAATTTAAAAGTACAAATCCTTTACTTGCAACGAGCTAAAGAGGGTGGCTTCTCAGCTCAGTTGCTTGCTCGAACCTATCCCAAGAATTTGGATCACCGCCATTTGGAAGCCAAGAATAAATTAGCACATGATATAGTGCTTGATCCTCACGCAACGTCAGGTTTTAGACTGATGTTGTGACTGATGATTTAAACGAAATAGGAAACCAAATGAAACCATTAAAAATAGGTGAATTGGCCAAAAAGACGGGGCTAACCATCCGAGCGCTTCGTCATTATGACGAAATAGGGTTGTTGTCCCCTTCTTTTAGAACTGATGCCAATCATCGTTTGTATGTGGAAAAAGATATCCATAAACTGCAAGAAATTATGTTATTGCAGTTGATGGGCTTTTCATTAGGTGAAATTAGCCTTTGCTTAGAAAAGAAAGATTTTCCTTTTCAAGACATGGCTAAAGCGCACCTACATCGTTTGCAAATTGCCATGCAGTCGCAAAAGGCGCTTTATAATCGGATAGAAACGATTATTGAAGCATTAAATCACCAAGCATTATCAATCGATAATGCGCTTGAATGTATTAAGGCGATTGTTATGTACGAAAAATATTACACTCCAGAGCAAATTGAAACGATGAGAAAAAGTCAAAGTGCGCTTTCAAAAGAAGACCTGGCTAAAGGACAAGCCGCTTGGGACACATTATTTAAAGACTTTGACATCGCTTTCAAAGCCGGCAAAGCGATTTCGGATCCTATTGTTATTCAATTAGGGCAAAAAGCAAATGCCTTAATTCAAGAATTTACCGGAGGGGATCCAGAAATGGAAAGATCGCTACAAAAAATGTATGACACAGAAGGAGGACATAATGTGCTCGGCAAACACGGGGTTAACGTAAGCGCTGAATTATTTCAGTTTATTTCACGTGCAATGCATGAAGCGAAAAGCTGAGAATGAAAGCAGAAAGCAAGGCGGGCACTGCAAAAGTGAAGTGCCCTGCCATCTTTATGCTGCTGCTGATATAACAGAAGTAACAGCGGTAGCAGTAGTGATCCCTGATTTTATGCAAAGGTGGGAAGAATGTTCTTTTGGTAGCAAGGAAGCCCTTTCCGAATTCGTTCAGTTCTATCCAACAAAATGGCTGCAGTTACAACACCAAGCGTTCTAATTGAAGGATCCGAACTTTCACTTGATTTTAGGAGTATGGCACTAGCAAAATAAATGTTTTCCACCCCTTCGCTATTAAGCTCATGAATGCAAATTTTTGATCCGTCAATTTCGGCTGCTCCACCATGAACAGTCTTAATCTCTAAATTAGTTAATTTTCTCATTGCTTTCCTCTCAATGTTAAGGTGAAAAAACGTATACTCGGGACGGCACAGAGGCCGTCCCCTACCAGAAACAAAGTAGTTAAGGCGATCTTTCCCGGGACGGCACAGAGGCCGTCCCCTACCAGAAACAAAGTAGTTAAGGTGATCTTTCCCGGGACGGCACAGAGGCCGTCCCCTACAAGAAAAAAGCAGTTAAGGCGATCATTCCCGCCGTCCGTCCCCTACAAAAAACAAAGTAGTTAAGGCAGCCTAGCCTAAAAGTAAAGTGGCTTGAGTATATCTAAAAATTTCAAACCAATCCACTTTGATTATGCTGTTCTTGATGCAAAGGATTTAATTCTGATATAGGTTGGTGCCAATGGTTTTCATGATGTGCTTCTGAAGTAGCAGGTAAATACGTTTTTGCTGCTGGTTGATGTTTTAAAACATCGTCAAAAGATCCATCTAGATAGTGATGAATCGTTTGATCGGAGAAACTCACCACATCCGTTAAGGAAATCTTTTTGTGGAGTTTATTGTCACCTGCCGAATGATCAACTTGGTGATGAATGTCTTGCAACAAATCAATAAAATGATTTAACTTCTCAGTTTTGACACCCATTTGTTCATGTTTAAAGGGTGTCCATAATAAAAATATTCCTTGAGTTGAATGAAGAGAAATTTGCGGCTGAATTGGAAAAACATTTGTCATATGGGCAAATGGCATCATCGGATTAACCAGGATATGTTCTGCCATAATGGCCTCATAAGCAGGAACCCACGTCGGATTTAAAAAATGGGTACTGGGGATCGTTTTTGAGGTAAAAAATAAACGATCCATGTCGCCATCATAATAAAAAGTGTTAGGCTGGATTTTATCTGCCATTTTAAGCATAAAAGAATAAGGATTTTCATAAAGCTTTGCTTGCTTATCGTGAAAGAAGAAATCTTCAAAAGAAAGTGCTTTGGCAATGATCCACCCTTTGATAGGGTCAAACGTTAAGGCAAAGTTTTTTGATACATCCACTTCGGGAGCAGTGGTGGGTAAAACTGGAACTTCTTCAGCAACATATTGTTCCGGGTGATTTTGATAATTATTGTGTAAGTCTTGAACATTAGCTAATCTGGCTTCAGTTTGTTCTGGAGCGTGAACCCATTGTAGGGTACTTTGAATGTATTTATGATGATCCTCATAAGTATAGGTATCGATAGGTGCAACAATTTTTTCTCCTGTGGCAGCGACTGTTTTAGCTTGGCCACTATATTGGCCATCGACATACTTTTTCATCAAAGGGCCATCTAATTCAAGATTAAATTGATTGTGATAATCGAACAACAATGTTTTTCCAAGTGGCATATTGTAGAATTGTTTAGCTGCCGGATTTTGCATAAGCTGGATGGCCTTTTCGACATGTTCAGCTTTGGATTTGATTTCAACACCATAAATTGAATCGAGGGTGGCTCGTCCATAATCACTAGATAATGCGGCATTGATGAGCGGCATGTATTCTAAAAAAGATTGAGGGAGGGATTTAGGATCTGCTATTAAATTAGCATTGTTTTGACCAGTAATTAACAAGATCTGTTCATCTGTAAGAATTTTATTATTAGTTTTATCAGAAGCATTGTTTAGAATGTTAACAAAGGTATCCCTTGCAAGAGAATTTCTCCTGATATCCATTTGGTTTCCACCAAAGGAAAAGCCACTTTCTCCTTTGGCATAACTTAATTCATAAGCACCATAGCCACCTCTTAATTCATTAACCATCATAGTTTGATGATATAACTTGTGCATTCCTGTGAGGCTATTCCCACCTGTAAATTTGAGGTTTTGGTTATCTTGAATATTTTGATTAAGCATCATCATTTCCTTGTTTACTTAAGAATATTGTTTCTTAAAATACTCAATTAATTCATCATGAATAGTTTGGGAAAGAGGTACATCTTTAAGAATGTTCTTACTCTTCAAGTCCTCAATGATTGCATAATCAATAACAAAAAAGTTTCTGAGAATGATGTTGCCATCTCTTGTTCGAACTGGTGTAACCGGTTTAAATTTAGTTTCAAGATTTTTGTTAAATCTAAGTATAAGATTAGATCCATCAGTAAAGGCGATAAAAGTGTCATCACCCAAATCAATTAGTTTATAAAGTAAATAAAGTCGTTGATACAAAAATGGTGATCCCTGATGCTCGCATCTTGCCATATCCGAAATCATTTCAACTTGAGTCGAGGCTCCTAAAATCGAATATTTTGTTTCTAACCCATTTACATCCGTTTTCAACATATATCCCAACTGAAAATCAGGGATAAAACATAACTTTGGAGATGACTTGAAAACTGTTTTTAATGTGCTCCCATTTTTAAAATTTACTTTTTCAGAAGTAATTAGTTTTTTATCTCTGAGGTTGCTTCTCAGCTTCTTTGCCTCTTCCTCGTTTAGTTCTATTTGTTCTCCCTTAAAAAATTTAAGGAGAATATATTTATAATCTGTAAAATCAGTATTTCGCTTTTTTAAAGAAGTTACCGTTTTATAAGAATAAGTAATAATGAACCAAATATCTCCATCTTCCATGCGGTAAGCATGTTTACCCGCCAACCCCCATTTTACTGCTGGATACTCAGATAAATCATACCCCCACACATTCGGGTAAGGTGGAGATGATTTGGAAGGCAAAGCTTGCTCACCGGCGTGAGCAAGCAAAGAGAAAACGAGTAGATAAAACAGTATGATGATATTTTTTTGCATTACATTCACCGTGTTTCAAAGAATGGATCAACTATGTCTACTCTGGATCCCGGATATTAAGCGTCACTACTGCTCGCTTCGCGAGCAAAGTGTCGCTAAATTCCGGGAAAAAGGCTTTTGTTTTTTTTCCCTGGATCCCGTATCAAGTACGGGACAAGTTTAGCCACTGTTAGCGAACTTATTAGCGTAGAGTGACTTAATACCCGGGATCTCACTCCGGACTCTGGATTGCTTCGGCACTTTGTGCCTCGCAATGACCAACCTGAGATATGCCACTCAGCTTGAAGCAAATTCTAGCATATTGGAGTAACGATTTGAAATAGGTTTTACTGTGTAGCAACTCTAAAAAAACGAAAGGATAAAACTGTATGACGAACTGAAAATAAAATTATTTTTTACGCTTCGACAAGTTGCGATATCGCAGCAACCACAAAAGCATATTCGGAAAAATTCTATTTAATAGCAATCCCACTTTGGCATGAAAGGTAACAACAATTTCTCGTTTACGTTTTAATATTCCAGATATTATTTGATCGGCTGCTTCTGTTGCAGAAATGCGCAGCCAAACCGGAACAGGATCTTTAACATCCGGATTAAACACCCCTTGATTATCGACGTTTCGTATTTCAGTTTTGACAAAACCTGGGCTCACTAATGTCACTGAAATGTTATAGCTTGCCAATTCAACATAAAGCGATTGTGCTAATGCTCGTAATGCAAATTTACTCATTGAATAGGGAGAAGTTTTAGGCCAGCACACATAACCTGCAACACTTCCAATCAGCACCATATGCCCTTGGGTATTTTTTAGATCTATTAAGGTTGTATATAAAGTGTTTAACACGCCATAGACATTGGTTTCAAATTGACGCTGATAATCTTCTACCGTTAAAGTTTCAAAATTTCCTACCACACCAAAACCAGCATTAGCAATGACAATATCAACTAAGCCAAAGTTTTGGTGAACGATTTCAAGGGCTGTGCTTAAATCTTTTTGTTGTGTCACGTCTGCAGTGATCGCAATGGCTTTTTGGCCCAAGGCGTTGATTTCATCGACAATATGCGAAAGCTTATTAGCACGTCTTGCTAATAAGGCAACCTTTGCGCCTTGCTTGGCAAATTGACGCGCTAACGCTTCACCGATGCCGGAGGATGCACCTGTGATCAAAACGACTTTACCGGCAAAAGAATTTGTGGGCATAAATACCCCTAATATGGTTCAAAAGTGGGACGACGCAGTAAAATCCCTCTGCGCTTCGCGCCTCTCCCTTTTTCAAAGGGAGAGTATATGTGGGCTACGCCCACATGAAGAAGTGTTGCGAAGTTGTCGCGCAGCGACAAAATCTCCCTTTTTCAAATGAGCACATATGGGCTACGCCCACATGAAGAAGTGTTGCGAAGTTGTCGCGCAGCGACAAAATCTCTCCCTTTGAAAAAGGGAGAGGCGCGAAGCGCAGAGGGATTTTGCTCTTAAATTAAATAGCCTTCTTATTACTCTTATTTTGCTCTTGAATTGGTTTTAAATATTTCTGCAACACTTTACGATATTGCAATTCATGTTTTTTCAATAAAATATAACTAATTTGTTCGGTTTTAATGGTCAAGTCGTTATCTGATTTCACCAGCTTTTGCCCCAAGGGAGTTTTATAAAATTTTATTAACTCTGCCATTTCATCTAAAGTAAAAAACTGGGCATAAAGTCTAGCCATTAACGACATCGTTTCAGGTGAAAGATATAATTCATAAAAGAATTGCGTGAGATCCGCAATAAAATTTGGGGTGACCAGATTTGCGTATCGAGGATCTGCTTTGAGCTCAAACGTTAATTTATCCACCGAAACATCCGCAGCATTTTTGGCAAAATGAGTCACCGTCGCCCAATCGTGGATCAATTGGGTATAAACTGGGCCCGGATCTTCCCCAACAGAAAGTTCACTGGGCGCGGGTGTTTTCGGATTTGCCGGCATTGCTTCGTTTGCAGCAAAACCTTGGATTATCAAACAAAAGGAAAGCAAAAATAAAGTAAGAATTCTAATTTTGAAACGGTTTGCAGTGCTCATCATCGTGGTGCCCCAAATTGTTATTTTACGAGACGGCCGCAGTGTGCCGTCCCCTACAGTTCGTTTGAGTATAGTAGCTAAATAAAAATTACCTTAAAGACCTTATAAAATTATAGCGCTTGATCCCTTTTGATGGATAAAACTTGAGCTCTTTTTCACAACAAGCGATACTGCCCCTTAACTTCAAGCTGTATTTCATAGTCCATGTATAAAAACCTTCACTTACCTTCACGTTTTCAAGAAAAACGTGTTATCACACAACGCGCCACCCTCGGCCTTGCCTTGATTGCAGTGCTGACATTGATGCTATTGGCGCGAATTGCTTATTTACAAATTGTCGATCACCAAAAGTATGCAACGCTTTCTCATCGCAATCAAATGCGCCTCATCCCGCTGGCACCAGGAAGAGGGTTAATTTATGATCGACATGGTAAATTATTGGCACGAAATCTTCCGGCTTTTCACTTAGCACTGGTGGTGAACCAAGTCCCTGATTTAATGACTAGCCTTAACGAGCTCAATCAAATAATTGCGATCACACCCGAGCAACGTCAAACCCTACTCGAAAGAGCTTCGCATGGTCCTGCTCATCAGCGATTGCTGGTAAAATTGAAACTTTCTGAAGAAGAAGTAAGTCGGTTTGCTGTAAATCAATATCGTTTTCCCGGTGTTTCTTTAGTGGTTGATCTCATTCGCGATTACCCTTACGGCGAATTGCTGGGTCATCTTTTAGGATATGTGAGTGAAGCCAATAAAGAAGACTTAGCAAAAATAGATAAAAATCGTTATGCGGGAACCTATCAGTTAGGCAAAATTGGTCTTGAAAAATTTTATGAAGATCAATTACAAGGCAAACCTGGCTACCAACAAATGGAAACGGATGTGCTCGGGCGAGAAGTTCGCGTGATGGCAACCTACCCCGCAATTAATGGTGTTGATCTGCATTTATCGCTCGATTTAAATCTGCAAATGGTTGCGAAAGAAGCCATGGGAGAGAATAGCGGCGCCGTGATCGCACTTGATCCCACCAATGGTGAAATTTTAGCAATGGTGAGCCAGCCGACGTTTGATCCTAATTTATTCGTCCGTGGAATTGACAAACAATCTTATCAAACGTTAAAAGATGCACCCGCTCGCCCACTATTTAATCGTGCGATCCAAGGACAATATCCACCGGCTTCGACTATCAAACCTATTTTTGCACTCGCAGGGCTTGAAACCCAAAAAATCACTTTAGAGCAGCGAATTTTTGATCCTGGCTGGTACCAACTTAAAGGACAAGATCGTCTTTATCGCGATTGGCAAAAACATGGACATGGATGGACCGATCTAGAAAAATCTATCCGCGAATCCTGTGATATTTATTATTACATTCTGGCTGAAAAACTCACCATTGATCAATTGTCAACGTGGATGTCAGCAGCTGGCCTTGGCAAAGCCACTGGTATTGATTTACCGGGCGAGCAAAAAGGCCTGGTGCCAACCCGAGCGTGGAAGAAAAAAACACAAGGTGTGCCGTGGTTTCCGGGTGAAACCATTATTACTGGAATTGGCCAAGGATATGCTTTAGCCACACCATTACAATTAGCGGTGCTGGCTTCGTATCTTGCCAATCGCGGCGAAGCTTATCAACCGCATCTTAATAAAACAGCACCACGCGTTAAACTCCCGAGTTTAAAAATAAACCATCCAGAATATTGGCAACCCTTGATCGAAGCGATGCATCAAGTGGTTCAGCACCCCCAAGGGACGGCTTATCGTCATTTTGTTGGGCTTAACATTCCCGCAGCGGGTAAAACAGGTACCGCACAAGTGTTTGGTTTAAAACAAAATGAAAAATATAAACATGAAAATGTCGCGCAGCATCTTCGTGATCATTCGCTTTTTATTGGTTTTGCTCCGGTGGAGGATCCCAAAATAGTGGTGGCCGTAGTGCTTGAGAATCAACGCGCCAGTGCGAAAGTGGCAAAACAAGTTATCGAAGCTTATTTCACAGGAAAAGATCATGCTTTATCGCAACAAAGCGCTTCATCTTAATCCCTCTTTTTGGCATCGTATGCCAGGCGTAAATATGTTACGCAAACTGCATTGGGACAGCTGGCTATTTGGATGGGTCAGTTTATTGTTGGCGGTGAGTTTTGTGCTGCTTTATAGCGCCAGCGGTCAAAAAATAGCAACGATGATGAAACATGGTATTCATGTGCTGCTCGGTTTTGGTGTATTTATTGTGGTGGCACAAATGTCGCCACGCACTTTTAAACAATGGGCGCCCATTTTATATGGCGTTGGCATAATTTTGTTAGTCAGTGTTTTTCTGATCGGCGCAACGAGCAAAGGCGCTCAGCGCTGGATTAACCTTAGCATTATACGTTTTCAACCTTCGGAATTGATGAAATTACTGGTTCCTTTAATGCTTGCCTATTATTTAGGGGACCAGCCGTTGCCATTGCGTAAAACTCCTGTTTTTATCAGCCTTATTATCATTTTTGTGCCAGGGCTACTGATTGCTAAACAACCGGATTTAGGCACGGCATTACTGGTGATAGCGACGGGATTTGGCGTGTTGTTTTTTGCCGGGATCCGTTGGCAATGGATCCTTAAAATGAGCGCGGTGGTCTTCTGTGCCTTACCCTTTTTGTGGTGGAAACTTCACGATTATCAAAGGCAACGCGTGCTCACTTTTTTAAACCCCGAACGCGATCCTTTGGGCAGCGGGTATCATATTATCCAATCCAAAATTGCCATTGGATCCGGTGGCCTTTATGGCAGAGGTTGGTGTCAGGGAACACAAGCGCAGCTTAATTTTTTACCTGAACGCACCACCGATTTTATTTTTAGCGTGCTGGGCGAAGAATTTGGTTTTATTGGCGTAAGCATTCTTTGCTTGCTTTATTTTGCCGTCTTCGTTCGAGGGATCATGATCATGACGCAAACGCAATCCAATTTTAATCGCTTGTTGGCAGGCGGCATTATTTTTGGTTTCTTTATTTGTTTTTTTATTAATATTGGTATGGTGAGTGGATTACTCCCGGTGGTGGGTTGTCCATTACCGCTAATCAGTTATGGTGGCACGTCGATGATGACATGGATGGCTGCTTTCGGTATCCTAGTTGCGATACAATGCAATCCAAAATCTCTTCAAGGAAGTTAGTTATGAAAAGATACATTATTTCTGTAATTGTCACCTTATTTTCACTTTTGCTTACCTTTCACTGTCATGCAAAAACATCATCCAAGATGACTGATCTTGAATAAGTCAACACATTTGTCCAACACATGGTTAACAAACATCATTTTCGTGAAACACAACTTAATCAATTATTAAATCAAACGACATTACAACCTAGCGTGATTGCTGCAATTAGCAAGCCCCGCGAAGCTTTACCGTGGCATCGTTATCAAGCCATTTTTATCACCCCAGAGCGAATCAACGATGGCGTGAAATTTATGCAAACGCATGCTAAAGCACTCCAAGAAGCCGAACATAAATATGGTGTGCCTGCTGAAATGATTACAGCCATCATTGGTGTCGAAACGTTTTATGGTAAAATTTCTGGAAAATACAATGTTCTTGATAGCTTGGTGACGCTAGCTTTCGATTACCCGCCGCGAGCTAAATTTTTCCGATCTGAACTCGAAGAATTTTTATTACTCTGCCGTGAAGAGCATTGGGATCCTACTTTGATCAAAGGATCTTATGCAGGAGCCATGGGTTATCCGCAATTTATTGCCAGCAGTTATCGAAAGATCGCCATTGATTTTGATAACGATGGTGATCGCGATCTGATTACCGGTTTTACCGATTCCATTGGAAGTGTCGCGCGATATTTTAAAGGCAACGGCTGGCAACATCAGGGTGGCCCCATCGTTCTTAAAGCCAAAGTAACCGGCGACAAATTTAAATCTATTGTTGCCAGCAAGATGAATCCTAATCCAACCCATTCATTAGAACAAATGGCAAAATATGGTGTGACTGCTAGTCACACTAAACAAAAGTTTGCTAACCAATCTTTTGCTTTAATCGCACTTGAAGGTGAAAATGGCAAGGAATATTGGTTAGGCGGACAAAATTTTTATGTGATCACCCGCTATAATCACAGTGATCATTACGCGATGGCCGTCTATAATTTGAGCCAAAAGCTTAAAGAAGCAAAAAAAATTAAAGAAACAAATCAGCAAGGAAATGCGTGAAGTCATTAAATTTTATTAAAATCGGTATATTGCTCACACTCATTGTGTTGCATGCTTGCAGCACAACGCCCAGCCAAAAGCCGCGGGGTGCGGCAAAACCAAGCTCTGACGATGTAACAGATGGACCGCCATCAATTGATATCGACGTTTCTAACATCCCAAACGCGATGCCTAAAGCAGAGCCCGTCAGCAAATACGGAAACCCTCGTCATTACGAGGTGTTCGGTAAACGTTATCACACCATGACAGCCAGCAAAGGTTATCAAGCCAAGGGAACCGCTTCATGGTATGGCAAAAAATTTCATGGCCAACGTACTTCAAGTGGTGAAAAATTTGATATGTATTCCATGACAGCTGCACATCGATCGCTTCCTTTGCCAACCTATGCCAAAGTTAAAAATTTAGAAAATGGTCGCGAAGTTATCGTCAAAATTAATGATCGCGGCCCTTTTGCCCACAATCGATTAATCGATTTGTCCTATGCTGCGGCGAAAAAGCTTGGGATCCACAACAGGGGTACCGCAAAAGTACATCTCACTGCGATTGATCCAAAGGAGTGGCACAAACATAAAAAAACCCATTTAGCGGAAGCTTCGAAAAAGGCTCAAACCAAAAAGGGACCACAGCAACAATCTAAAAAACAACCCAGTCAATTGGCCAAAGCCAATACCAAGTTACCTGCAAAAGGGGGTAAGCAGCTTTACGTTCAGTTGGGTAGCTTTAACAAAAAAATGAACGCCGAGCTTTTGGCCAAACGTGCTGAAACCTTAACGCATGCTTTAAGCGACGTTAATATTAAAGTATTTCCACAAAAGCTTTCTAACAAAGAATTGTTTAAAGTGAGAATTGGCCCGATGAAAAGTCGAGCCGCAGCACAAAAATTACAAAAAGATCTCGTTGCGATTAATGGTGTGTCAAAGCCGACGTTGATTTATGAGTAAATATCGGCACAGAAAAATCCCTCTTGTTCGCTGCGCTCACTTCTCCCTTTTTCAAAGGGAGAGTTTATGTGGGCTTCGCCCACAAGACTAAGACCCTGTCGCGGAGCGACTATAACTCCCCCTTTGAAAAAGGGAGAGGCGCGAAGCACAGAGGGATTTTGCAATTTTGGATTTTCTCATCACAAACCCCATTAATCTGTTAAAATATGTCATTAGGTGCTATTTTTACAGAATTTGAGGGGTAACTAACATGTTTAGAGCAGTATTCATATGGGTAAGTGCCTTAACCTTATTGATTCTTTCCCAATTTGTCTTGGCCATCACACCCACCGTTCCAACTCCACCAGAAGTCACCGCTACCGCATATGTATTAGTCGACTTCCACAGTAATAAAGTGTTAGCTGAAAGGGAATCGAATAAACGAGTCGATCCGGCTAGTTTAACCAAAATGATGACCGTCTATGTGATCGATCATGAATTAAAAAGCGGCCGCTTCACTTTACAAAATGAAGTTCCTATAAGTGAAAATGCTTGGCGCACAGAAGGTTCACGCATGTTTATCCCCGTTGGAAAAAAAATCACGGTAAGTGAACTTTTGCACGGTGTGATTATTCAATCGGGCAACGATGCCACCGTTGCGCTTGCAGAATTTGCTGCCGGTAGTGAAAGTGCTTTTGCAGAATTGATGAATCAATATGCAACACAACTTGGTATGAAAAATACCCATTTTGTGAATTCCACTGGGATCCCTCACCCCGAGCATTACACCACCGCGTACGATTTAAGTTTGCTGGCGCGTGCTATGATCGCAGAATTTCCTGAAACTTATAAAATTTATTCTGAAAAATGGTTTACTTTTAATGGCATTAAACAACCCAATCGTAATCGACTCTTATGGCGCGAACCGTACATCGATGGTATCAAAACAGGACATTCCAGCACAGCAGGCTATTGTTTAACGGCTTCTGGCCAAAAAGATAACATGAGATTAATTTCGGTTGTGGTAGGGGCACCCACCGAAAATGATCGTACCGAACAAACTTTACAATTATTACGCTATGGATTTCGTTTCTTCGAAACACATCATCTTTTCCAAGCAAATACCAAACTTAATGAAACGCGAGTGTGGATGGGAGCGCAGCGAACGGTTCCCTTGGGAGTCGATCATGATCTCTTTATTACCATTCCTCAAGGGCATTATAAAAACCTCGATGCCAAAATGAATATCGAAAAACGCATCACTGCACCCATCGCCAAAGGCAAAAACTATGGCCAAATCGTTGTTAAATTAGGCGATGAAAAGATCACTGAGGTTCCACTGGTTGCGCTAGAAAATGTGCATACCGGTACGTTGTGGGCCCGCATTTCAGACTACTTTAGCCTGGGGTTGCACAAAGTATTTAACTCTCATGAGGCAGAACCCACCGAAGTACAGCAGCAAACGTAATGACCGTGGGAGAAAACGGTAAATTAACATTTCCATGTCAATTTACCTTTAAGATTATTGGTTTGGCCAATCACGAATTTGAATGGGAAGTGATGAAAATTTTACGTGAACACTTCCCACAGCTGGGTGAAGGTTCAACGCAATTTAAATTAAGCACCAATGGTAAATACTTAGCGATTAGTTGTAATGTGCTGGCAAAATCGCAAGACGAGCTGGATGGAACCTATCAAGAATTAAGTCGTCATCCCCTCATTTTATTTGTTTTATGAACACGCCAGTGCTTTCCATTCACGAGCTGCCAGATCTGCAAGATTATGGATCCATTTTACACAAAATGCGAAACTTTACTTTGCAACGAACCCAAGGCTCCCCCGATGAAATCTGGCTGTTAGAACATCATCCTGTTTTTACACAAGGGCAAGCAGGCAAAGCCGAACATCTCATTTCACCGGGAGATATTCCTGTGGTACAAAGCGATCGTGGTGGCCAAGTCACTTATCATGGCCCGGGTCAATTAATTATTTATACGCTTTTCGATTTACCCCGAAAAAAAAGCACCCTGCGCCCCTTTACGCTGGCACTACAAAATAGCATTATTGATTTGCTTAAACAGTATGGAATTTCTGGGCATTGCCAAACGGGCGCGCCTGGGATCTATGTGGCCAATGCGAAAATTTGTTCTATTGGCTTAAGAGTGCGTCACGGTTGCACTTACCATGGAATGAGTTTAAATGTCAAAATGGATCTATCGCCCTTTCAACGAATTAATCCTTGTGGTTTTCCAAAATTAAAAATGACACAAATTTTCGAATTTATCCCTGAGATCACACGAGCACAAGTCACAGCGGATCTCTTACCCCTTCTCACCCAACAATTATCTCATTTGGAGAAATCGGCATGACAACCAAACAACGTGGTGAAGAAAAATTTGCACGCCTTCCGATTAAAATTATTCCAACTGATCCCAAAATGCGCAAAAGGCTTCCTGACTGGATCCGCGTTAAAGCACCCATCTCGCCAGAAGTAAATCAGCTCAAACAACTTTTAAGAGAGCACAAACTTGTCACCGTGTGCGAAGAAGCTGCTTGCCCCAATTTAAGTGAATGCTTTAGTCATGGCACAGCCACTTTTATGATTATGGGCGATAAATGCACTCGTCGTTGCACATTTTGTGATGTTGCGCATGGTCGTCCGGATCCATTAGATCCTGATGAACCCATTCACTTAGCAACAGTTATTCAAAAAATGAATTTAAAATATGTGGTGATCACTTCGGTGGATCGCGATGATTTACGCGACGGCGGAGCGAGTCATTTTGCTGCATGTATTACAGCAGTGCGAAAACATAGTCCACAAATCAAAATTGAGATTTTAGTCCCTGATTTTCGTGGTCGCATGGAGATCGCGTTGGATAATTTATCGCAAGCGCTTCCTGATGTGTTCAATCATAATATTGAAACCGTTCCTAGGTTATATAAACAAGTACGCCCTGGATCTGACTATATTGCATCGTTAACACTCATCCAAACGTTTAAAAAACGTTTTCCGCATATACCAACTAAATCTGGGATCATGTTGGGATTAGGTGAAAATAATGAAGAAGTATTACAGACGATGTCTGACTTGCGATCGTATGATTGTGACATGATAACCCTTGGCCAATATCTTCAGCCCAGTCGCTTTCATTCTGCCGTTGATCGCTATGTTAAACCCGAGGAATTTAATTTATTTGGTTTAGAAGCTCGCAAAATAGGATTTAGCAATGTTGCAAGCGGCCCATTAGTGCGCTCTTCTTATCATGCTGACTTGCAAGCCGCAGGAAAGGAAGTTTACTAGAATTAAATCTAGTATTTTTACTGCCATTTCTAAAATATTTCTTCAAAAAATAATTAAATGTTTGAGTAATGATTTTCTTTTTCGCCCCACTGTGGTAAAAAGCTTACACTTCCAATGCAGTATATCGGAAGGGAAATACCTAGGTATCTACCCAACCTGCATGTGGCCCAACCTGCATGTGGTTAGGTGTCGAAGGTCAACAAAGGTGAGCCGTAACAGGTCAAGTTTTTTAGTGGCCGTAACGTTATAGAAGGATAATGATATGTCGAAACCAGGTACAAAAAGAGCGTCCGATCAAGTATCCCAAGTTCCTAAACCCGAACAATCTGCTGTGAAAACTGTTGTGAAAAAAGCAAAAGCTGCTGTAACACCAGTTAAAAGGCTTAAAAAACTTACCCCAGCTGTTGACTCACCTATATCAGTAGCAAGCCCATCTCCGGCTCCTGATGAAACCCTGCCCCAAGATGACGTTTCTGCAGCTTCTGAACATGATGATGAATCTCATGTATCAGAAGCCGGTGAAGAACCTTCAGAGTCTCGTCCAGAAGAATCCCAACTCGAAGAAGGGGAAGACGAAGATGTAGATGCTGAAGCTGGTTCTAAACATGACTCTGAAAGTGCAGCTGATGAAGAGGAAGCTGAAGAAGAGGAAGATGTAGATGCTGAAGCTTCCGCTGCAAATGAAGCTGAAGAAGACGAGGAAGCTGAAGAAGAGGAAGAAGAAATAGAAGAAGATGCTGAAGCTGAAGCTTCTGTTGCAAATGAAGCTGAAAGTGCTGCAGGAGAAGAAGCAGAGTCAGCAGCAGACGAGGATGCGTCCGTTGCCGAAGAAGCAGCTCCAGAACCTGAAACCCCTGCACCAGCTAAAAGACAAAAGCCTGCAGAGACCCAACAAAGAAAACCAAAGCCTAGTAAGGCAGAAGCTAACGAAACCGTTACTCCTGCAGCTAAAGCTTCAACTGCTGGAAAAACAGAAACCAAGACACCAAAAGAAGCTGCGCGTGGACCTCAAGCAAATCCAGCTGCAGCGCAATCAACAAGCCCATTCGGTGGTAGTTTGATTTCCGCAGAAAATAGGCAAGCCGCTATGGCTTGGACGATGTGGGGATTACGGGGCGCAAGAGATGAAGTACTGTATCCTAGTCTCAATTTGGTTGGGAATTTACTTAAATCAGGATGGACACAGTTGGCTTTATTTGTTGGCTTCGGTGGGAAACTTACCTACGACGTTGTCAATAGCGCGAATGGCGTACCACCTGTTGCCTTATACCCTGATTCTTATGGGGCGACCAATATAGTAAAAGGTCTTTGGAAAGACGGTGTTGAACTTGGCAGAGATCATGTAGCACTTCCACTTGCTAAAAAAGTAGAAGAACATCCTACTGCTGCGAAAGTTGGAGGGGGTTTGGCCGTCGCTACTCTGGGGTTGTATTCCGTTTATAAAATGGGGCAACGAAGTGGTGAAAGTAACGAACGTGCACGTTGGAAGAAGCAGTATGATGATGCATTAGCAAAACAAAAAGCTGATGCAGCTCCAAAAGCTGATGCAGCTCCAAAAGCTGATGCAACTCCAAAAGCTGAAGCAGCTCAAAGCGCTAAAGCAGCAGAGCCAAAAACGCCGGAGGCTAAAACTGCTAGAAAAGCAAAACATAAATAATAAATAATTAGTTAGACATTGTTTAGAAGCCAGCGGTGGAAACATTGCTGGCTTTTTTTTGCAATCAATATACCAAGTGCAGTTTCTTTTCAAGATATTTCTGGATTGCTTCCCCTTCGCTTCGCTCTGGGTCGCAATGACGGAACTCTAATTATTATTAGCTCCAGTTGAGCTAATACCTTTAATATTAGACCCCACTGTGGGATTGATATTTTTAATGTTTGTATTTGCTTTTTGTGGTCGTTGTGGTGTTAATAATCTTAACGGCTGAAATTGTTGTGAACATTTTTGAAAAGTTAAATACTCAGGAGTATTGCCAGCTTTTTGAATTAAACTATTCCAATGTTCCATTCCTTTGGTGTCATTTGTTTTTTGAGCATAATTCATCATCGATCCCATGGCAAAGAAATTACCTGAATTGCCTAGCGATTCCATTTGAGATCGAATACAACCATACATGCCAGTTTCTAAATTTTGCTTTTCAACGATCGACAAAGATTTGTTATTCATCTGTTTCATGACATTGGCTAAACAAGAAGCCATTGCCTTTCTAACTGCACGCGTATCTTTTGTGTTGCAATTTATTGTCTCAAATTCTATTTGATCTTTTTGGGCTTGTAATGATGATAAATACGACGCATAGTCCGGATTAGGATCAGCTTTGACTAATTCTGTTAGCATCGTTAAGACACATTTTGCATCCATTTCACAACCAACCATCATTGCGTTTAAATTTAAGTTATTTTTATCGATGTTTTGATCAACGCTGGGAATATTTTGAGCTTGTGGTTGGGTTTGCGGCTGTGTTTGTGGTTGAGT
>JBIOEB010000010.1:0-29686 GCA_044445585.1 Candidatus Berkiellales bacterium | reverse complement strand
CCAGAATATATCTTGAAAAGACTGGATTGCTTCGCTAAGAGCTCGCAATGACGGAACTCCTAATTTCAAAGTGAAAGCAGTATATTATTGATGTCTTATTTTTTTAGCTTGCGTCTGAGGTGGACGTACTCCTTTAGGAGCCACAGTTGCGCTAGCACCCACACTACTTTTTAACATTTCCCTGTTTTGTGACATTTCACTGTGCCTTGGGGTATAGGCACGCGAATGAGATAAGTCAACGCCTTGTGTTTTACCATCCTGTTTTTTAGCTGGTAGTTTTTGTGCTTCGGATTGGGAATTTTTCCTACCACAACATTTCATCAAGAGCATGGTGGTAAGTAAAAGAACGGAAGTGGTAAGAACAAAGGCTGCTACTCCTACAGAAAGAGAAACTCCCGTTGCATACAACAAAGCCGACGTTCCCTTAAGTTCCAAATAAAATTCGATAGCACTTTTAACATAAGGCAACCCTACCAATAAAGTAGAAGAACCCTTAAGGGTAGCATATGCAAGTGCACCACTTGTGATCCCTGGTGCTATTCCAACCAAGCCACTGAATAATAAGGGACGGCTCCATTTTTGATTTGTTGATTTTGCAACTTGAAGAGATTGTTTAGCTCGAGGAGATCGTTCACCTTGAATAGATTGTTCAACTCGAGTAGATCGTTCACTGGGCATAGTTTTTGCCAATTGAGTAGATCGCCCACTTTGCATAGATTGTTCAGCTTGAGTAGATTCAGCCTGAATAGATTTTGCAAATTGCGTAGATCGCGTACTTTGCATAGACTGTCCACTTTGAATTGATTTTTCAGCAGCACTAACAGATTGCCCTTTGTCAGATCCAACACTTTGATCTCCTACTGATTGAGGTCTTGCAGATTGTACAACTGATTTCGATCTTGCAAATTGTGCAACAGGTGGTGGTTTTTCAACTTGTGATCTCTCAACTTGAGAAACATTTGGTGGTTTTCCTGCTTGAGATCTTTCAACGGGTGGGACACGTGGTGTTTTTACTGTTTGAGATCTCTCAACGGGTGGGACACGTGGTGTTTTTACTGTTTGAGATCTCTCAACGGGTGGGACACGTGGTGTTTTTACTGTTTGAGATTTTTCAACAGCCGGGACACGTGGTGTTTTTACTGTTTGAGATCTTGCAAATTGTGCAGCAGGTGGTGGCTTCGCAACTTGAGATCTTCCAAGGGGTAAAACCGTTGATTGTGTTGTTGTTTGAATTCCCTTAGTTTGTGGTATTTCAGGCTGAACGCTATCAACCGTGGGTGGCTTTAATGGTTGATCTGCTCCACTTGCTAAAACAGTAGGCGGTTTTAGGCTAACACCAAGCCCGTCTTCACTTGTTGAAAGAGCCGGATCGAAAGCTTGGATCTCCCCATGGGCGACAAGATAATCATAATCTATTTTATTACTTTCATAGAACATTCTAATATCAGCTTCAGTGAACCCACATAATTTGGCAAATTTAATTACATGCTCTTTTTTTAGTGCAATCCTCTTATTGCCCTCTTTCTCTTTCCAAACATAATAACCCATGCCGCTCAATGTTTGTAAAAATGTTTCAAAAGCAGCATTAGGTATTTGACCTTGATCATCTTTAAAAGAAAAGATTAGGTTTCCATTCTTAAACTCCCCTTCTGTACGAAGCCCAGCTTTTTCATACCCGGGGATTTGGGCAATAAGATGGTCTACCACATAAAACCAATTGAGAAGAGGATCTCCTCGATGTTTCATTTCTTTTATCACCGGCGTTCGGAAAGGAATGTAAACAAACTCCTCCGTCATCGCGGGGTTACAAACGGGGCTAAACTTATTTGCTTTACCTTTTAAACTTCTGGCGATATAAGCGTCCACGTCGTCGAGAGCAACACCCATGGTATTACCGGTGGGCGCATAACGGCTCGAACAATTTGTGGTTGCTGTTTTATACTTTGTTTTAACTAATGCGGCAACTGCGTCATCGGAGTATTCAATTGCATTCTTACCACAAAGATTACGAATTTCGATTAAAATTAACTTTAATTCTTCATCGGCATCGGTTGCATAAAAGGGAAGTTCTATTCTTTTAATTTGTGAACGAACATCTTGGGGCATGGCTAAGAGATCCTTTAGCCCTAACAACACTCCTTTTGCAAGCTGCTTGATCAGAAATAGTTCGTCTTCCGTTTTGGCACTGTAATAAGCTTTTTGCTTTGAATTATAAATTTTCAAATTTTCAGCAAAAATTCCAGTTCCGTATTTTTGAAATTTAAAATTAATTTCAGTACTTTGGGCTTTCGCTGTTCGATCTAAAGAGAGTGCAGCCAAGACAAAATCTTGTGCAACAAATCGATGATAAGCAAAGGTATCAAATAATACTTCCATCTCATTCAATTTAACCTTAACATACCTACCCGATCCATTTTTGGCTGCGTTTTCATAAGTCGCTTTGGGTTCACCTACCGTTTTTTGATAAATTTCATTATCTAAATCAGTCACGATGAGATCGTCTTTTTTCTTTGCAATCAAAACGTGGCGACCTGAATTATAAGTTAATTGGAATTGTAATCCGCTTAAGTCACAGACAGTGACTTGTTGTTCCGCCTGTTGAGCGGTACGCTCAGTGTAGTCTGAGCCTACAACGACGCAGTGTCTGGCTAAGTCTTTTAGCGCAACGACAGCTTGAAGCGGGAAACTAGGATACAAAGTTGGCGATATTTTACCATTGGTATTAGATTTTTCATTTCTTGCGATCGCAAGCAATGCGGTTAATGAAATGCTTTCCTTTATCGTGATAGATTCCTGCGTGCCTTCGATATTAAATCGGGAATTTTTGAATACGGGATATAAATGAACTAACTGTGTTAATGCTTTCTTTACCCATGAAGGGGCATATACTACAACATTTGCATCCCGCGCTATGGTAGAAGCATCTTGTTGAGCTCTATATTGAATTTTACCGATCATTTTCAACACCCTGTCGTTACAATGAGTTAAAAAAATACCATTCCACAAAAAACAATCTAGAAGGACTTGGTTTATTGTTATTATCAGTTGGCGGAGAGGGAGGGATTCGAACCCTCGGTACAGTTTCCTGTACACACACTTTCCAGGCGTGCTCTTTAGGCCGCTCAGACACCTCTCCTAAGTAAGGGCGCCCATTATAACAAGCCTCTAGAAAATAAACGAGCAGGTCATTTACCGCTCGCACTTGAAGATGCGATTTTTAGGGGCACACTTCAATGATGCTTCTCATCTTGAAGTGTGATAGGTAGATAGAATATGTTATTAGGCTTTCAGCCCGATGCCATTGACAATTAATCGCCAAGCAACCCAATAAAAAATAATATCAAAGGCAATAATAAACACTAATGAAATACTCACCGACACATCCGATGCCCCTAACATGCCGTAACGAAAAGCATTAATCATATACAAAATAGGATTAAAATAAGTTAATTTCTGCCAAAAGGGTGACAACATATGAATAGAATAAAATACACCGCCAAAATAGGTCAAAGGCGTTAAAATAAAAGTGGGAATAATATTAATATCATCAAATTTTCGCGAAAAAATCGCATTGATTAATCCCGCAAGAGAAAATAACGTGGCCGTGGCTAGCACGACTAACAATGTGATCCCCCAACTATGCACATGCATCTCAGTAAAAATTAATGCCACCAGCGTGACGATCATTCCCACCAAACAACCACGCGCCACACCGCCTAACAAAAATCCCATCAAAATAACCCAACTCGACATTGGAGCAACAAACATTTCTTCAATATTTTTTTGAAATTTCAACCCATAAAAAGAGGCCACCACATTTGAAAACGAATTATTGATCACTGCCATCATGATCAACCCCGGAGCAAGATATTCGATATAGTTGTGACCATCAATTTGGCCAATGCGTGGGCCAATCAGGCTACCAAAGATCACAAAATAAAGGACCATGGAAATAGGAGAAGGCAGCAAAGTTTGCGTCCAAATCCGAAAAAAACGCACAATTTCTTTGCGCGTTAACGTATAAAGTGCTATCCGATTTAAACGACTCAAGAGATCACCTATTTCATTTTGACTAAATTCAAAAATAATTCTTCTAAGCGATTGGCTTTATTGCGCAAACTTAACACTTGGCAACCAATGGCTGAAAGGGCAGAAAAAAGATCATTTAACGCCATTTTGCGGTTAAAGGTGACTTCTAAGGTAAAATCATCGTGCCGCGAAAAAATAAATCCCTCAATGGTCGGGACCATTTTTAAAGGGGCTTTGAGATCTAATATCAAGGTTTCGGTGGTAAGTTTAGAAAGAAGTTCTTTAACACTGGTATTTTCAATAATTTCGCCATGATTGATGATCGCTATATTGCGACAAAGGCTTTCAGCTTCTTCTAGATAATGCGTGGTTAATATAATGGTGGTGCCGGCGGCATTGATTTCCCTTAAAAAGGCCCATGTTGCTCGACGTAATTCAATATCAACGCCAGCTGTTGGTTCATCCAGTATTAATAATTTTGGCTGGTGAATCAAACCGCGCGCGATCATCAAGCGGCGTTTTAAGCCCCCGGAAAGATTACGAGCTGACTCCTCAGCTTTGTGCCATAAACCAAGTTGCTTTAAGTAATATTCACCCCTTTCTCGCGCTTCTTTGTAGGGAATACCATAATATCCTGCTTGATTGGTTAATATGTCGATCACTCTTTCAAATACATTGAAATTAAATTCTTGAGGAACTAACCCCAAATATGTTTTAGCTTTTTCAGGAAATTGATTCAGATTGTGCCCAAAGATAGTCACTTCACCTTGCGTTTTTTTAACCAGCGAAGCCACAATGCCAATGGTGGTGGATTTACCTGCGCCATTTGGGCCTAGCAATCCAAAAAAATCGCCCTGCTCTACCTCAAGATTAATTCCCTTCAGGGCGACAACGCCGTTGGCATATTGTTTTTGTAAATCGTTGATAACCAGTGCCTTCATTATTTTCTTATGCAGTTAAATTAATGACTAGGATCGTTGTGACGGGACCGCCGCAGTGTCCCGTCCAAAATCCCTCTGCGCTACGCGCGGTCTCCCTTTTTCAAAGGGAGACATTTTGTCGCTACGCGACAGGTCTTTTCAGATGTGGGCGAAGCCCACATAGCCTCTCCCTTTGAAAAAGGGAGAGGTGAGCGTAGCGAACGAGAGGGATTTTGCTGTGCCGCCCTGAGATATACCTAAACAATAGGATTTTGCTCCAAAATAATGAATAATGATTGCACAATATAAAAGGATTTTGCAAATTAGTATGTTTACTTTGAAAAACGAGCCTAAACACAAACAAGAGATCATCGAACAAGGGTTTACGCTGTACCAGCAAACGTTGAGGATCTCCCTTCCCTACTCGATACTTGGCGCATTGCTTATTTTTGTTCCCCAATTATTCTTTGGGGTCAATTTACCCCTAGCACAGCCAATCCATTTGCTTTCGTTACCTGTCAACCTTCTCGTGGGTTGTTGGTTGGCAGCTTTTATTTTTTTAAGTGCGCTTATTTTTCGTCTTTATTGTTATGTTTATCAAATCAAAAGCAATTTTATTGCCTCGGTTAAACATGCACTTTTTAAAATTATTTCGTTAATTTTATTAATGGTGGCTTATTCCATCGTGATTGTAAGTGGTACTTTATTACTGATCATCCCAGGAATTATTCTCACTTTTTCTTTGATGTTTTCCTTTATTCTGATGCTAACCGAAAATCAAAATGTGTTGCAAACACTGATCCGTAGCCACAAGATAGTCTGGCCACATTGGTGGTCGTCATTTCTAATCATGAGCCTTCCTGCATTATTTGGTGTTGCGCTTTATTTGATCATTTTTGTGAGTGCAGTGGGTTTGGCACTTTTTATGGGATTAGCTCCTTCTACGCTTTTTTTGCTCGTTATCATCGCCAATATTATGCTGCAAACTTTTTTTATTCCATTTGTTTTTTCAATCGCTTTGGTGTTGCTCCATGATCTCAGGCTACGCCAAACTTTATTACAACCCCCCTGGTAAAGAAGGATCAATATTATGTGTATTCATCAATTTGTTGTCATGCTCGTGGTGAGTTTTTTTTCGGCCCTTAGCCTAGCATCTGTTACCCATCCTTCCCCCACGCAAAATAGTGCACAACTCAAAGAATATTATGATTCCGGAAAATACTTTCAAGCCATGGAAGGAAAAATCCGTGAAGCCAAAGAATATATTGATCGCCAATTGATCGAGCCACGGCTCAATCGACTGGCTATTATTTTTGACATTGATGAAACAGCCCTTTCAAATTATCGCGATTTAGAGCGACTGCATTTTACCCATAATACGCAAGCACTCACTGCTGCTTATATGATGGCGAGTGCGCCTGCTATTCCACCTATCCTCGATTTATATCAATATGCGCTTTCGAAAAAGATCAGCGTGTTCTTTATCAGCGAGCGCCCCAATACGCCTGAAATCAGCATGGTGACGGTTAAAAATCTTAAATTAGCTGGTTTTGATCAATGGGATGATCTCATTTTAAAACCTCTTGATAAGCAGCAATCTGATCAGGATTTTAAAACTGCTGCTCGTCGTCACATCAGTTTACAAGGATTTGATATTATTATTAACGTTGGTGATCAAGAAACGGATTTAAAAGGCGGTTTTGCAGAAGTTAAAATCAAAGTTCCAAATCCTTTTTACGGGGCATAAATGAAATCTTTAAAAGGATTATTAGCGATCTTTGTTTTACTCACCACTTCATTTTCTATGGCAAATGAAAAAATAATCAAAATTGGTATCGCAGGCCCCTTTTCGGGGCCCAATGCTTCATTTGGCGATCAATTATGGCAAGGGGCTTCACAAGCCGCCAATGACATCAATCAGGCGGGGGGGGTTTTAGGGAGTAAAATTGAGCTGATCCAAGCGGATGATGCCTGCGAGCCTAAACAAGCTGTGATGGTGGCAAATCGATTGATTAACGATGATTATGTCACTGCCGTGATCGGGCATTTTTGTTCTTCTTCCACCTTACCCGCAGCAACTATTTATGCCAATTCTGAAGTACTGATGATCACTGCTGGCTCAACTAATCCTGCCATTACTGAGCGTGGATTTTCCACCATTTTTCGCACTTGTGGGCGTGATGATCAACAAGGGATCGTTGCAGCAAATTTTATTCACCAAACCCTTAAGGCAAAACGCGTGGCAATTATCCACGATAAAGATATCTACGGCAAAGGTTTAGCAGATGTGGTTAAAGCACAGTTAGAAAAGCTAGGCGCGCATATCGTGCTTTATGAAGGGTTAACTCGTGGCGAAAAGGATTTTAACGCGCTGATCACCAAAATAAATTCTGTTAATGTGGATGCGATTTATTTTGGCGGAATGCATCCTGAAGCGGGACCTCTGGTTCGTCAATTACGCCAGCAAAGAAATGAGGCGCCTTTTATTTCAGGAGATGGCATTGTTTCTTCTGAATTTGTCACCTCCGCTGGCGGCCCTAAGATGGTAAAAGGGGTATATATGACTTTTAGTAGCGATCCCCGCACATTGGCTCAAAGTCAAAAAATTGTTCAAGAATTTAGAGAACACCATTTTGAACCAGAAGGGTATACGCTTTACTCCTATGCCACATTACAAGTGATTGCTGCAGCAATCAACAATACGCATTCTTTCGAGGGCGCCGTGCTGGCAAAATGGTTACATCAGCATTCCGTACCGACGATTTTGGGTGAAAAATCATGGGATAAAAAAGGCGATCTGAAAGAGGCAAATTATGTGATGTACCTATGGGATGATCAAGGGAAATATGAACCACTTTCACAGCCTAAGAAATGATTGATTTAAGCAATATCTTTCAACAATTGATTAATGGTTTAACGTTAGGAGCCACTTACGGTCTTATCGCCATCGGTTACACCCTGGTGTATGGGATCCTGGGCATGATTAACTTCGCCCACGGCGATATTTACATGATCTCCGCCTACTTAACCGCCATTTGCTTAGCAACCTGCACCTTTTTTGGCGTGAATGCCTTAAGTGTGAGTTTAGGGATCACCTTTATTTTTGCTTTATTGATGACAGGATTGTATGGTTTTGCGTTGGAGCGGATCGCGTACCGCCCCTTGCGTCATTCGACACGTCTTGCACCTCTGATTTCTGCGATTGGCATGTCATTGGTATTAGAAAATTTTGTGAGGATCACGCAAGGGGCTCGAGATCAAGCGCTTCCAGTGATACTTTCTGGCGAAATCATATTGGGTAAAGGATCACATCTCGTTCAAATATCCTACTTGCAACTTGCGATTATTATCGCAACCGTGATAAGCATGACTCTATTGAGTTTCATTATCACCAAAACCACTTTTGGTAGAACTATGCGTGCTATCCAATTAGACATGTCGATGGCACAAATTCTGGGTGTCAATGCAAATCAAATTATCCCGATGGTATTTGTGATTGGTGCCATGATGGCTGCAATCGCTGGGACATTAACTTCTCTTTATTATGGATCTTTTGATTTTTCTATTGGTTTTATCATTGGCATTAAAGCCTTTACCAGTGCAGTTTTAGGGGGTATTGGCTCGATGGTGGGCGCCATGTTAGGCGGCCTGTTGCTAGGCTTAGCGGAATCGCTTTTTTCTGGGTTTATCAGTGTGGATTATAAAGATGTATTTGCTTTTATCGTGTTAATTCTAGTGCTTATTTTTAAACCAACCGGTTTACTGGGTACCAAAGAAATTGAGAAGGTTTAAGTTGATGTTGCAATCCCTAAAAAGTGCCTGTTATTTTACCCTTTTTGCGGTTTTACTGCTTGGGCCATTTATTAGCTTTCAAATTCACGGGTTTGACATCCACATTGTGCTCAAAAACACATTGTGGTTAGGTGTCATTGTTTTTGTTAGCACCTTCCTTTTTGCGCAATTTTCAAAAACGCCTTTGGGCCAAATCCTGTTAAAGCGTTTAAAACCCCAATCCAAAAAACGAATTCGCATTGGCAAAATGCCTTATCACCCTTTGATGTTGTTTTCGTTAGGTTTGCTGGCATGTGCGCTGCCCTTTGTGATCAGCACTTATTGGCTGACCGTTGCCATTTTGACATTGATTTATATATTACTTGGCTTAGGTTTAAATATTGTGGTGGGTTTTGCGGGGCTTTTAGATTTAGGTTATGTTGCCTTTTACGCCGTCGGTGCTTATGGGTATGCTTTGGGAAGTGAATATTTACATTTGGGCTTTTGGAGTGCACTTCCCTTTTCAGCTTTATTAGCAGCCCTTTTTGGAGCCTTATTAGGTTTCCCCGTGCTTAAAATGCACGGGGACTATCTCGCCATTGTCACCCTGGGCTTTGGTGAAATTATTCGTTTGATTTTAACCAACTGGGGATCTTTTACGGGTGGCCCTAGCGGGGTTGAAGTCCCTTCGCCTACTTTTTTTGGATTAGAATTTACTCGTGTCGCGCACCAACAAGGAATACCATTCCATGAATTTTTCAAGATCCCTTATCACGCAAGCTATTATTATTTTTTCATTTATTTTGTTTTTTTTATTGTCGTATGTTTGATGTTACGCTTTGTGACGCGTTTACAACAAATGCCCCTGGGCCGAGCTTTTGAAGCCCTGCGAGAAGATGAAATTGCTTGCCGCTCTTTGGGGATCAATCATGTCACTACCAAACTGGCAGCCTTTAGCCTGGGCGCAATGGTAGCAGGAATAGGCGGCGTTTTTTTTGCTGCGTTTGAAGGTTTTATTAATCCCACTTCATTTACCTTTATTGAATCGGCCTTTATTCTTACACTGGTGGTATTAGGCGGAATGGGATCTATTGTGGGCGTTGTTTTAGCTGCTATTGTGTTAACCCTGCTTCCTGAACTGCTACGCCAATTTGCTGAATATCGCATGTTGTTATTTGGGATGGTGATGGTGCTGATGATGATCTGGCGACCGCAAGGATTCATGCCGATCACCCGCCAGTCCATTGGCCCCTTACGGTAAATACGATGAATGATCTGCCAACGTTATTGACAATCCGTAACTTGACCAAACAATTTGGAGGGATCACGGCCCTTAAGAATATTAATTTCACGATTAAAAAGGGCGCCATTACTGCGTTAATCGGCCCTAATGGCGCAGGGAAAACCACCCTCTTTAATTGCCTTACCGGTTTTTATTATTCTGAGGGTGAATTGTTATTACATCTACCAAATAAAATAATTAATATCCCACTGTTATTAGGGGGGCCACTACAAGTTTATTTTCTTAAAAATCCCCGGCGCTTTTTATCGTACTTATATTATAAAATGTTTGGTGGCGCTCATCTTGTAGCGAGATCAGGAATTGCGCGCACTTTCCAAAACATTCGACTCTTTAAGGAAATGACGGTTATCGAAAATTTACTAATTGCTCAACACCTGTCTAGCCATCACAATCTGATCGCAGGATTATTAAATACTCCCTCTTTTAAACAATGTGAAAGAAATGCCATTGAAAATGCATATCACTGGCTAAAAAAATTTAATCTTGAAAAACAGGCAAACCAACTTGCTGGCGAGCTAGCTTACGGGCAACAACGACTTTTAGAAATTGCACGATGTATGTGTATACGCCCGATTTTGCTTTGTCTCGACGAACCCGCTGCTGGGCTAAACCCCATGGAAACCCAAACCTTGAGCCATGTTATTTCAGAGTTGCAACAAGAGTATCATCTCACCATCATTTTAATTGAACATGATATGTCGCTTGTCATGAAAATTTCCAATCATGTCATTGTCTTGGATCAGGGGGAAATGATTAGTTCAGGAACCCCTGAACAGGTGCGCCAGGATCCACGCGTCATTGCTGCTTACCTAGGAACTGAATGACATGTCGATTAAACAGAGTCCGTCCCCTTTACTTTCGTATCAAAACGTATCAGTAAGTTATGACAAAATTCCTGCTATCAAAGATGTGACCCTTCATGTTTATGAAAAAGAGATTGTTACTTTGATAGGTGCAAATGGTGCCGGTAAATCCACATTATTGATGTCATTATTTGGTCAGCCATCAATTAATCAAGGAAAAATTTTCTATGCCAATGAACCTATCCATGATTTACCCCCTTACGAAATAGCCAAACGAGGGATCAGCATCGCTCCTGAAAGAAGGCGCATTTTTGCCAACATGACCACGCGAGAGAACTTATTAATGGGCGCGCTTTCTCTCAAAAACAAGCACGAAATAAAAACAAATTTAGATAAAATTTATTCACTATTTCCCATTTTATCGGAAAGAAAACAACAACCCGCAGGTACCCTTTCAGGAGGGGAACAACAAATGCTTTCGATGGGAAGAGCCTTAATGAATAATCCAAAGCTCTTTTTACTGGATGAACCCAGCCTAGGGCTTTCACCGCAAATGATCAATAAAATCTTTATCATTTTAAAAGAAATCGCAAACTCGGGCACAACCCTGTTATTGATAGAGCAAAATGCACATCTCGCACTGAATCTTGCTGATCGAGCTTATTTATTAGTTAATGGGGAAATTCAAATCAGTGGCCAAGCAAAAAAAATGCGGCAGGACCCGAGGGTCCAAGCCGCCTATTTAGGAACTTTGTAACGTCGCCATTCTCAAAGTAAAGATGGGTTAAATCATTTAACCCATCATTCGTTGTTATATTATCTTTCGAACGGACTTCCGGTATCCACATCACCTTCATCTTGTTCCATCGTTCTATCAACGTTATATGACGTATCGGCGTCGATTTTCCTTTGTAGAGCTCCAGGAGTTTCAATCGTCGTAGTTGTGTTAACGTTTTGACGTTTATTATGCTCGTGCTCTTTGTCCTTGTCTTTATCTTTATCTCTGTCCTTGTCTTTATCTTTGTCTTTATCTTTGTCCTTGTCTTTATCCTTGTCTTTATCCTTATCTTTGTCTTTATCCTTGTCTTTATCTTTGTCCTTATCTTTGTCCTTATCTTTGTCCTTATGATGATCATGATCGCGGTCTTTATCTTTATCTTTGTCCTTGTCTTTATCTTTGTCCTTATGATGATCATGATTGCGGTCTTTATCTTTGTCCTTACCATGATGGTCCTTATCATGGTGGCCCTTATCATGATCTCGGCCATGATGATGTTCGTCATGATTTCGATCATGATCGCCATGATTCCCACCACCACCCTCACCACCCGTTCCAGCAAAGGCTACCGAGGATAAAGCAAAGCTTATTGCTATCAACGTACCTAGTAATTTGTTTTTAGAGATCATAGTTAACTCCTATAGACTGTAAGTTCATACACAATTTAGCAATCAGTTACGGTACTCCTGACCAGATTGTTATGTTTCAATTATCTCTTTAAGTTTAGCAAAATAAAAGTTGAATTACTCTTCTTTTTAACTCAAACGGTGACATGAAACCAAACAGATCTCGTAATAGGTTAGCAAAAGCTTAATAAAGAGAGAGGATTAAAAGAAAAAATGCGCGTGTTAAGAGTATTAACACGCGCATTTGAAATAGCTTTAACTGCTTTAACCGCCGTCGAAGTTGTGATTGTCGTGGCTGTCCTGTTCGCCTTCACCGCCGTGATTGCCATCATCTTTGTGATGGTGCTTGTGGTGGTGACGATGGTGGTGGTGACGGTGGTGGTGCCGATCATCTTTGTCCCTATGTTTGTCATCTTTGTCATGATCGCCTTTGTCATGATCCCGATCTTTGTCCTTATCTTTATCCTTATCTTTGTCTTTATCCTTGTCATGATGGTGGTGATGACGGTGGTGGTGCCTATCATCTTTGTCCCTATGTTTGTCATCTTTGTCATGCTCGCCCTTGTCATGATCCCGATCTTTGTCTTTATCCTTGTCTTTATCCTTGTCTTTATCCTTGTCATGATGGTGGTGGTGATGACGGTGGTGATGCCTACCATCTCTGTCCCTATCTTTGTCATCTTTGTCATGCTCGCCCTTGTCATGATCCCGATCATGGTCCCTATCTCTATCCTTATCTTTGTCTTTGTCTTTATCCTTATCTTTATCCTTGTGATGATGGTGATGATGATCTTTATGATGATGATGATGCTCGTGTCCACGATCATGGTCGCGATCGTGGTCATGAACGCCCGCGTATACAGACGATGCTAACGCAAAGCTGGATACTAAGGCTAAGCTTAATAGTTTATGTTTAAGATTCATGTGATTTTCTCCAGTAGATTAATAAAATTGCTTAGATGCTTCAATTAAAATCAACACTTATCAAGGTGATTGACTTTTAAAAGTATAGCAAATATAAAATTTCTTTCCTCTTAGGCACCTATGACATTTAAAAGACAATATCATCACTACAATCATAAAAAAATCAACGAGTTATTTTTTATGAAGTATTTAAATTAGTGACCTAATAGAAATTTGTACTCCAATAAACATCTAGGAACATTATATAAAAGCACGTGTCAAATATTGATTAACACGTGCTTTGGTAAAAAACTCAGCCTTAACATTTTTAACGATGTTCAGGGCCCGTTTCTTGCATGTAATTTTCCATCTGGCTACCACTGGTTTTGTGTTCGGGCATTGGTTTCCCTGCAGGATGCTTATGTGCTTCCTTGTGGTGATGGTGCTTATGATGATGTTTGTGATGGTGTTTATGATGGTGGTGTTTTTTATGGTGGTGTTTTTTATGGTGCTTCTCGGTGGGGTGTGTAGCTTCGCCTTCAGCAGCTGGCGCTGTATTAGCAGCAGCGACATTTAGGTTTTGATCGCTTTCCACAACCACACTTGCACAAACTGTTTGAGCATACAAAAAACCAAGCCCGATAACAGCTGTTAATATCCCTTTACGCATTGCTTTCTCCTTGCATTGTTAGCTAACAATTCATTTACTACAAAAAAGTTTATAACTTCATGAACTTGTAATTTTATAGTAGTTCACATAATTTCAAAATGCTAGAAGGATCGCTAGTAAAAATTACTTTTATGCATTAAATAGACAGGATCAGGATATCTACCTAACACACTTCAAGATAACGTATCAGCGACGTTAAAAAACGTGTCGCTTCCCCACCTGTTACTACGCGATGATTAAAGGTTAAAGATAAAGGTAAAGTCACCCCTACTTTGATTTGGGATTCATAAACAAGGGGCGTTAGACGATAAGCCCCCACTCCAAGCGTGGCAACCATTGGTGGTACCACTACTGGACTCGCATAGCGACCGCCAAAGGTACCAAAATTTGATAATAATATGGTGGCCCCTTGCAATTTTTTGGGGCTGATGCTGCGTTCTTGCACTTCTTTTTTAAGTAGATCCAACTCATTTCTTAATTCGATGGCGGATTTCTGATGGGCATCATGGATAACAGGCGCAAATAATCCGTCTTTAGTATCTACCGCAATGCCAAGATGAATTTCAGAAAATAATCGTCTCGCCATTGCAACACTGTCAAACCAAGAATTTAATCCTGGCTCTGTTTGACAAGCCTTTATAATAGCCAAAATCAATTTTACTGAATAATCACTTTCTGCTCCCCAGGAGCTAATATCTGCATCATCCATGACCGTCACAGGAACGACTTCGGCTTGAGATTCTGTCATCACCATTGCCATTGTCCGCCGCACCCCTCGTAAAGGCTCTAAGGGACTAGCAGCAACTTGTACTTTGCTAGCATTTTTAACATCATCAAAGGTAATGGTGCCTTCTGGTCCAGTCGGTGTTACCGTGGATAAATCAATATTTAATTTTTTAGCCAACGCTCGCACTGCCGGAAGCGCTTTAATACCCGTTCCTTTACTCGATATCGAAATGGGTTTTTCGGTTAAAACTTCTTTACCCACAGGGATTTCGCCAGCAACCGTTTTAGATTCTTCTTTTGTAGTAAGCTCAAAATCCACGAGCGGACTTCCTGTGGGGACAATATCACCTTCTTCAGCATAAAGTTTGACAATTTTACCTTCATAGGGAGAAGGTACTTCTACCACTGCTTTAGCAGTTTCAATCGCAACTAATGGGCCATCCGCTTTGATGATGCCACCTTCTTTAACATGCCATTTTACAATTTCGCCATCTGGAAGCCCTTCGCCTAAATCTGGTAAATAAAATGTTTTCATAATTCCAATACCCTCTTGACGGCATGCATAATGCGCTGTTGACTCGGTAAAAACGCTTTTTCTAAACGATAAAGTGGCATAACGGTATCATATCCTGTGACGCGCTGAATGGGCGCAAGTAACGAAGTTAAGCCTTTTTCAGCTAATTGCGCAGCAATCTCCGAACTGACTGAGCACGTGGGATTGGCCTCTTGCACAATGACACATCGCCCTGTTTTTTCCACTGACTTCAAAATAGTATCACAATCTAACGGCTTGAGGGTGGCAACATCAATTACCTCGGCAGTGATATTTTGTTTTGCTAATTCATCTGCCACCAGCAACGTTTCGTGGATCATCGCGCCCCAACTCACTAAAGTGAGATCTTTACCATCTCGCAAAGTAAAGCAAACATCTAAAGGCAGCGCTTCACCATTATTTAAGACTTCTTCTTTGACCAATCGATAAATTCTTTTTGGCTCCATAAAGATAACGGGATCCGGATCGCGAATTGCCGCTAATAACAGACCATAAGCACGAGCAGGAGAAGAAGGGATCACCACTCTTAACCCAGGAATTTGTGAAAATAATGCTTCTAAACTATCGGAGTGATGCTCGGGTGCGCGAATGCCACCACCACTTGGCGCACGGATCACCAGGGGGCAACTTAAACGTCCACGCGTACGATTTCGCATTCGGGCGGCATGAGACAAGATTTGATCAATTGCAGAGCAAATAAAATCCATAAATTGGATTTCTGCAACCGGTTTTAAACCTTGTATTGCCATTCCTACAGCAATACCTGCAATCATATTTTCGGCAAGCGGCGTATCCAACACTCTTTCAGCACCAAAACGTTGCTGTAATCCTTGCGTCGCTCTGAAAACTCCACCATTTTGGCCAATATCTTCGCCAATCAGAACAACGCTGGCATCATGTTCTAACTCATAAGCAAGAGCAAGGTTAACTGCTTCAACTAAAGTAATGAGCGTCACGATCCTTTCCCTTTTTTAAGTGCTAAACGTTGTGATTCATACACTTCTGGAAGTGTTTCATAGAGATAATCAAACATGGACTCAGGCGCAGGACTCGCACTATTTTCAAAATTCTTAACTGCTACATCCACTTTTTGCATGATTTCTTGATGCAGAGTTTTTTCTTGAGACGCATCCCAAAAGTGATTCGCCATCACATAATGTTTAAGGCGATCAATGGGATCAAGTTTCTCATATTCGATTAACTCTTCTTGAGAACGATATCGGCTTGCATCATCAGCGGTAGTATGATCTCCTCGTCGATAAGTCAAAGCTTCAATCACTGTTGCTCCCTTGCCAGCGCGTGCTTTTTTGATAGCTTGATCCACAGCATCTTTGACTGCAATCACATCGTTACCATCGATTTGCCACCCTTCCAAGCCAGCTGCAATTGCCTTTTGAGCAAGTGTTTGAGCGCTTGTTTGCTGACGTCGAGGCAAAGAAATTGCCCACTGATTATTGTTGATAATAAAGACCAACGGTAACTCCCACACGCCTGCAATATTCATTGACTCATAGAAATCACCACGTGACGTACCACCATCGCCAAGTGTGGTCACGACTACTTTATTTTGTTTTTTATATTTTACTGCGAATGCAATTCCTGCAGCATGTAAAGTTTGACTGGCTACGGGAATACAAATGGGCAAATCTTGAGCATTATCTGCAAAATCACTTCCTCTTTCATCTCCACCCCAATACAGTAATATTTCTTCCATTTTAACGCCACGCCAAAATTGCGTGCCACAATCTCGATAGTAAGGACAAAATATATCCTCTTTGTCCATGGCCGCGCCAATTCCAACGCTCACTGCCTCTTGACCCAACATTGAAGGATAGGTTCCCAATTTGCCAGTGCGTTGTAAAGTGATAGCTTTAGTATCAAATAATCTGGTCTGGATCATCATGCGATATAAAGCAATAAGATCATCTTTATTTTTGGCAAATGATGGTACGGGTTGCTCGAGCTCGCCCTGTGGATTTAAATAGCGAAAATAAGGAATGCGAAATTCTGCAACGATTTGAGTCTTGGGTGCCACAATGAGTCCTTTAAATGTTTTATCGTCCTATTTTAGAATATACCATCACCGCATCCGCAGGCCGCCATCTAAGCGGATGATTTCACCATTAAGTAAGGGATTTGTAATAATTTCTATCACTAACGAGGCAAATTCACTCGGTAACCCAAATCGTTTAGGAAATACCATCTGATCTTTAAGCGAGTTTTGTAATTCTGGCGACAAGCTTGAGATCATCGGTGTATCTATCAGGCCCGGCGCAATTGTCATGACGCGAATGCCAAATTGTGCTAATTCGCGTGCAGCAGGTAATGTCATCGCCACAATACCCCCTTTGGAAGCACTATAAGCAGTTTGCCCAATTTGACCTTCAAATGCCGCAATCGAAGCCGTATTAATTATCACACCACGTTCACCTTCTTGACCGGTTGCTTTTATGATTTGCGCTGCAGCAAGTCGCATCACGTTAAAAGTCCCAATCAAATTCACTTGAATGATTTCTTCAAATAGCGAGAGCGGCATGGGCCCCGATTTACCCACCATTCGTTTTGATCGCAAAATACCGGCACAATTGATCACGATGGTAATGGGAAGTGTGATCTTTTTTTCAATCTGTGAAAAAGCATCCTCTAATGTGTTGGCTTTTGAAATATCGCAACAAATTGCTACTCCGCCGATCTCTTTTGCAACTTGATTTGCCTTTTCTGCTGCTTGATCCATGACGATAACCACAGCGCCTTCATGAGCAAGCGCATGGCAAACCGCTTTTCCCAAACCCGAAGCGCCGCCAACGACTAATGCTACACTTCCTTGTATTTTCACTCTTTTACCTTATTTCAAATGGACCTTTTAAACTATGATTATAGTTAACCCTACCCATTTATATTAACGGGAAAACTATGATCCCAGTTTTAAACGAAAATGCGACATTAATTCGTGAGACTGTTTACCACTTTGCGCAAAAGGAAATTGCTCCCATCGCGCAAACCATAGATGAGTCCAACACTTTTCCTCAAGCACTGTGGCAAAAAATGGGACAACTGGGATTACTGGGGATCACTGTTGCTGAAAATGATGGCGGCGCTAATTTGGGATATCTCGCACATGTGATCACAATGGAAGAGATCAGCCGCGCTTCTGCTGCAGTCGGGTTAAGTTATGGCGCGCATTCCAATCTATGCGTGAACCAAATTTTTCGCCATGGCGCACCTTTACAGAAGCAAAAATATTTACCCAAACTGATCTCTGGTAAAAATATTGGCGCTCTTGCCATGAGTGAAGTAGGCAGTGGCTCCGATGTAATGAGTTTATCGTTAAGTGCTGATCGCGATGGAGATCATTATATTCTTAATGGTAACAAAATGTGGATCACCAATGGCCCTGAAGCGGATGTCATTGTGTTATATGCTCGCACGAATAAAAACGCAGGTTCAAAAGGGATCTCTGCTTTTATTATTGAAAAAAACTTTTCTGGATTTCACACAGCGCAAAAGCTCGACAAATTAGGCATGCGGGGATCAAATACCTGCGAATTGGTATTTGATCAATGCAAGGTAAGTGCAGAAAATATGTTAGGGAATTTAAATGAAGGCGATAAAATATTAATGAGCGGATTAAATTTTGAACGCTTAATTTTAGCAGCGGGACCGGTTGGACTCATGCAAGCTTGTTTAGATACCGTTTTGCCTTATATTCATCAACGTAAACAATTTGGTAAAGCCATCGGTGAATTTCAACTGATCCAGGCAAAAATTGCTGATATGTACACGGTTTTAAATGCAAGCCGAGCTTATCTTTATATGCTCGCTCAAAGCGTTGACGCCTATGGTAAGCTAGATAATAAGGACGCAGCAAGCGTTATTTTATATACATCTGAACAAGCTACGCAAATGGCCTTGCAAGCAATTCAATGCTTAGGCGGTAATGGTTATATCAATGATTTTCCAACTGGGCGCTATTTACGCGATGCCAAACTCTACGAAATTGGTGCTGGAACTTCTGAAATTCGCCGCATGTTGATTGGCAAAGCCTTATTTGCAGAAACGGCTTAGGGAGGCCAAGATGAATCAAGCACATGATCCGGTTGTCATTGTGGCAACCAAAAGAACCCCTATTGGACAATATTTAGGCGCTTTTACCAATGTGACTGCTCCCCAATTGGCAAGTGTTGCTATTCAAGCCACTTTAGAGCAAGCCAAAATCAAACCAGCAGAAATCGACGAAGTGCTTTTAGGTTGCGTTTTACCTGCTGGGATCGGTCAAGCGCCCGCGCGGCAAGCCTCTATCGGTGCCGGAATTCCCAATACCATTGGTTGCACCACCATTAACAAAATGTGTGGCTCAGGAATGAAAGCCATCATGTTAGGGCATGATCTCTTGCTTGCTAATAACGGCCGCGTCATTCTTGCAGGCGGAATGGAAAGCATGTCAAATGCCCCCTATTTATTAACCAAAGCACGTAATGGATATCGTATGGGTCATGGAACCATTTACGATCATATGTTTTTAGATGGTTTAGAAGATGCCTATGACAAAGGAAAACTCATGGGGGTATTTGCTGAGCGTTGTGCCGAAAAATATCATTTTTCTCGGCAAGAGCAAGACGAATTTGCTTTGACTTCACTTACCCGAGCACAAGAAGCGATTAATGATCAATTCAAAGCTGAGATTGCCCCAGTAATTGTTAAAGCAAAAAATGAAGATATCACTGTCGATAAAGACGAATTACCTCAAAAAGCAAACCCAGAAAAAATTACCAAACTAAAACCTGCTTTTAAAGAAAATGGAACGGTGACAGCCGCCAATTCAAGTGCAATTTCGGATGGTGCTGCGGTGCATATTTTAATGCGTAGATCCGAAGCAGACAAAAGAAAATTAACGCCTTTAGCAACCATCATCGGCCACGCCACCGTTGCACAAGATCCCGCTTGGTTTACCACCGCACCCATTTATGCCATCCAAAAATTATTAGAAAAAGTAAATTGGGGCGTTAATGACGTCGATCTATTTGAGATCAACGAAGCCTTTGCCGTTGTGACTCTTGCCGCCATGAAGGAATTATCATTGCCACTAAGCAAAGTTAACATTCACGGTGGTGCTTGTGCTTTAGGTCACCCTATTGGCGCGTCAGGCGCGAGAATTGTGACCACTTTAATTTACGCTTTAAAACAAAAAGGGTTGCATCGAGGTGTGGCAGCACTTTGTATTGGGGGTGGTGAAGCTACCGCCATGGCGATTGAGGTAAAAGATTAGCAATGCCCATTATTCAAAGCCACCTTGATCCGCAATCTGCCAATTATCAGCAAAATTATAATAGCATGTTGTCGCAAGTGAATGCTTTAAAACAATTACAAGAAAAAATTGCCCAAGGCGGCGGCGAAGAATTGGCAAAATTACATCACAGCAGAGGAAAACTCTTACCCAGAGAGCGCATAGCTAAATTAATTGATCCCGACACTTCCTTTTTAGAACTTTCACCCCTTGCCGGTTACCAACTTTATTCTGACAACATTCCAGCAGGCGGCATTATTACTGGGATCGGAATTATAGATCATCGAGAGTGTATGATCATCGCCAACGATGCTACCGTGAAAGGCGGAACGTATTATCCTATCACCGTTAAAAAACATTTGCGCGCTCAAACCATTGCGCAAGAAAACCATCTTCCTTGTATTTATTTAGTAGACTCTGGTGGCGCTAATTTACCTCATCAAGATGAAGTGTTTCCCGACAAAGAGCACTTTGGTCGTATTTTTTACAACCAAGCGATCATGTCAAGCCTTGGGATCCCCCAAATTGCCGTGGTGCTGGGTTCGTGCACGGCTGGAGGCGCTTATGTGCCAGCCATGTCTGATGAATGCATTATGGTAAAAGATAATGCGACCATTTTTTTAGCTGGGCCACCGCTAGTGAAAGCAGCTACCGGAGAAGACGTCACTGCACAAGAATTAGGCGGCGCTGATGTGCACTGTCGCATTTCTGGGGTGAGTGATCATTATGCGCAAAATGAGGCTCATGCCATCATGATTGCAAGAAGTTGTGTTAAAAATTTAGCTTCTAAAAAGTTAATTTCTTTGCCACTTAAATCAACCAAACTGCCTCATTATGATCCTAATGAACTTTATGGATTGATCCCAACTTCATTGAAAATCCCGATGGATATTAAAGAAATTATTGCCAGAATCGTCGATCATTCTGAATTCCACGAATTTAAGGCATTATATGGCATGACCCTGATTTGTGGTTTCGCGCATATTCATGGGATCCCCGTCGGGATTATTGCAAGCAACGGAATTCTGTTTAGTGGATCTGCGCATAAAGGAACCCATTTTATCGAGCTCTGTTGTCAACGACGAATTCCCCTTATTTTTTTACAAAATATTACCGGTTTTATGGTTGGGAAACGTTACGAAGCCGCTGGCATTGCAAAAGATGGCGCAAAAATGGTCACCGCCGTGGCTTGTGCAAAAGTGCCAAAATTGACCGTTATTATCGGCGGCAGTTTTGGCGCAGGGAATTACGCGATGTGTGGACGAGCTTACGATCCGCGTTTTTTATGGATGTGGCCGAATGCGCGGATCTCGGTAATGGGTGGTGAGCAAGCCGCCAGTGTTCTCACACAAGTCAAAGCAGCAAAAATGCAAAAGTCGGGCAAACAATGGGCTAAAGAAGACGAACAACTCTTTATGCAAAAATTAATCGACCAATATGAAACTCAAGGCCATCCTTATTATGCAAGTGCCAGATTATGGGATGATGGGGTCATTGATCCTTTAGCCACGCGCGATATTTTAGGTTCGGCGCTTAAAGCAACACTGAATGCACCTATCGAAGAAACACGTTTTGGAATTTTTAGAATATGAACAATAGCACCGAGTCCGTGTTAACTGAAATTACTTCTCAAGGTGTCGCAACGCTGACGTTTAATCGCCCTGAAGTACATAACGCTTTTGACATAAACATGATTGAAGCTATCTCGAGCGCTTTAGCTAAAATTGCTGCAAATAACAAAGTTAAAATGCTAGTGCTTAAAGGAAATGGCAAAAGTTTTTCAGCAGGCGGTGATCTTAAATGGATGCAGCGATCCATTCATTTTACCCAAGAAGAAAATTACCAAGAAGGTAAAGCGCTCGCACAGATGATGTACGATTTATATCATTTTACTAAACCCACCCTTGCCATGGTACAAGGTGCCGCTTTTGGCGGTGGCGCAGGTTTAGTTGCTTGTTGTCAAATAGTGATTGCAGCAAGTACTGCCACTTTTTGCTTTCCAGAGTGTAAGTTGGGATTAATACCGGCAGTGATCAGTCCTTATGTTATTCGTGCCATCGGTACGCGCAAAGCCCGTTTTTATTTTTTAACTGCAACACAATTTGATGCTGAAAATGCTTATAAAATGGGCCTTTGTCATGAGATCGCTCCCGCCGATAAGCTTGAAAGTCGAGCTGAATATTGGGTAAATACTTTGTTACAAAATGGCCCTCATGCATTAGAAGAATGTAATAAACTTATTAACGCTTTAGATCCCATTACTTCCGACAACATGATCGAGCTCACCGCACAAAAAATCGCAGAGTTACGCGTTTCACCAGAAGGCGTTGAAGGTATAAAAGCTTTTTTAGAACGTAGAAAACCGCTATGGATCAAATAAAGATTGTTGAAGTTGGCCCACGCGATGGCCTCCAAAATGAAAAAAACATGGTGCCAACCCAAGTAAAGCTTGCCTTTATCGAAAAGTTGGTTGCTGCCGGTTTAAAAACCATCGAAACAACAAGCTTTGTTTCGCCTAAAATGGTGCCACAACTTGCTGATCACGAAACTTTAATGCAGCAAATTCCATCCACTTCGGGCGTACATTATTCCGTGTTAATCCCAAATCAGCGTGGATTAACCCATGCGCTTTCCTGTCAGGTCAAAGACATTGCCGTTTTCGCAGCTGCCTCAGAAACCTTTTCACAAAAAAATATTGGACGCAGCATCCAACAAAGTCTTGATGAATATGCCCTGATCATTAAACAAGCAAAAGAAAAAAACTTGCGCGTGAGAGGTTATGTTTCTTGCGTGTTAGGTTGCCCTTATGAAGGAAAAGTTCCTCGCTCGCAAGTGATCGCTGTGGCAAAGAGTTTATTTGCTGCTGGATGTGATGAAATTTCTTTAGGTGATACCATTGGCGTGGGAACACCTGCATTAGCCAGTGAATTGGTCAAAAACGTTGCCAATGAAATTCCAATTTCTCAACTCGCGTTGCATTTTCATGATACCTACGGCCAAGCATTAGCCAACATATTGGCGTGCTTGGCTTTGGGGATCAAAACCATTGATAGCTCTGTCGCTGGGTTAGGCGGCTGCCCTTATGCTAAAGGTGCAACCGGCAATGTAGCAACCGAAGAAGTGGTTTATATGCTGTCTGGAATGGGGATTAAAACGGGAATTGATCTTGACAAACTCATCGAAGCAGGCGAATTTATCTGTCAGTACTTAAGGCGATCAAATCAATCAAAAGTTGCGGTCGCGATGCTTGCAAAAAGAACATAAGGAGAATGACGTGTCTGGCTTTAATAAAGTAATCCATACCTACGATGAAGCAGTCGCTGGGCTTAAAGATAATATGACCATCATGGTCGGTGGCTTTGGCCTATGTGGGATCCCAGAAGGCTTAATCGCTAAAATCACAGAAATTGGCGTGAAAGGATTAACTTGTATTTCTAATAATGCTGGTGTTGATGGTTTTGGCCTTGGGCTCTTACTTGAAAAAAGACAAATAAAAACCATGATTGCCTCTTATGTGGGGGAAAATGCTTTATTTGAAAAACTCTTATTAAGTGGAGAAATGGAGGTTAAACTCACCCCACAAGGAACACTTGCAGAAAAAATTCGCGCAGGTGGCGCTGGGATCCCTGCTTTTTATACCCCAACGGGTTATGGCACCATCATTGCCGAAGGAAAGCCATCAAAAGTATATCATGACAAAAATTATATTTTAGAAGAAAGTTTAACCGCCGATTTTTCGTTTATCAAAGCCTGGAAAGCCGATAAAATTGGTAACTTGATTTATCGCAAAACGACGATGAATTTTAACCCAATGATGGCAACTGCCGGTAAAATTACGGTGGCCGAAGTGGAAGAAATTGTTGAAGTGGGCGAATTGGATCCGAATTTTATTCATACGCCCGGCATTTATGTTGATCGCATTATAAAAGGGTCGTTTGAAAAACGCATTGAAAAAAAAACAATACGGAAACTGTAGGGGACGGCCTCTGTCCGAAAAATGTAGAGGACGGCACACTGCGGCCGTCCCGATCAATCTAAAAGGAAAAAATAATGGCTCTAACTCGTGAACAAATCGCCCAACGCATCGCTCAAGAATTAAAAGATGGCTTCTATGTGAATTTAGGAATAGGGATCCCAACCTTGGTAGCAAATTATATTCCAAAAGGAATTCAAGTTTGCTTGCAATCAGAAAATGGATTGCTAGGGATGGGAGAATACCCCACCGAAAAAGAAATTGATCCTGATTTAATTAATGCTGGCAAAGAAACTGTCACCGCACAAATTGGCGCCGCATTTTTTTCTTCTGCAGAAAGTTTTGCCATGATCCGCGGTGGACATATTGATCTTACCGTGTTAGGCGCATTTGAAGTTGATCAACAAGGCAACATTGCTTCGTGGATGATCCCTAAAAAACTCGTGAAAGGAATGGGCGGCGCCATGGATCTGGTCGCCAGTGCGAATAATATCATTGTGGCAATGGCCCATGCTAATAAAGAAGGTGAATCTAAAATATTAAAACAATGTACGCTCCCTTTAACGGGTGTCAATTGTGTGCGCAAAATCGTCACTGACTTGGCAGTGCTCGAAGTGCGTGATAATGCTTTTCATTTACTTGAACGTGCACCCGGTGTTAGCATCGAAGAAATAAAAACTAAAACCCAAGGGAACCTCGTTGTTCCCAATGTGGTACCTGAAATTCAAGTTTCTAGTTGATATACTAATAAGTAGTAGTAGGAAGTAAGTGCCATGAAACACAGCAAATATACCTCCAAACAACCCGACCAACACGGTCGGGTGAAATACACGGATGAAGAAAATGCGGTTTGGCACGATCTTTATATAAGGCAAATGCAGATATTACCCAATCGTGCTTGCCAAGAGTATTTAGCAGGGATAAGCGCGCTTGGATTAACGGCAGATCATATTCCACAGATCCCAGAAATAAATAAGCGTTTAAAAGCATTGACCGGTTGGGAAGTGGCCCCCGTCCCTGCGTTGATTAATTTTCAAGCTTTTTTTGAATTAATGTCAAACAAAAAATTCCCTGCGGCCACTTTTATTCGCACGCGCGAGGAAATGGATTATTTGCAAGAGCCTGATATTTTTCACGAAATTTTTGGCCATTGTCCTTTAATTACGCTGCCTGTTTATGCGGATTTTATGCATTCCTATGGCAAGTTAGGTTTAAAGGCCAATCATGCCGATCGGATTATGCTCGCTCGGCTTTATTGGTTTACCGTTGAATTTGGCTTAATTCAAACCACTCAAGGCTTAAGAATTTATGGTGGGGGGATTTTATCTTCCCCTGGCGAATCCGTTTATAGCTTAGAAAGTGATAAAGCAAAGCGCGTCAAACTTGATCCCGTTGAAGCTTTTCGTACGCCTTATCGTATTGATATTTTTCAACCGCTTTATTTTGTGATCCAAGATTTTTCTGCGCTTTTTAGTTTGATGAAAATTGATTTAATGTCAAAAGTCCAAGAAGCAAGAAAACTTGGGATGCACCCTCCGCTTTTTGAGCCAAAACCCAAAGATCATAAAGAGGGCGATTCGGCAACGTGTTGATGTTTTAATGGGGAGCAGCAGCAAAATTGTGAACTTACACGCAGACACACACTCATAGGTAGTTTGAGATCCAAAATAATAATGTTATAATTTTTCTCTTTAGATATGATTTGAGCAAATAATGGATCGCAATCACATCCTCGGCAAATGGGAAGATAAAATCACTGGTACAGTGTTAAATTTCTATATTGAACCTAACGCAAACACGCTCATGTTGGCTCGTTATCAATTTACTCCTGTCAGCTTTCTTGAAGAACAAGCCCCTTTTAAAATTACCCAAGATACTTTAGATAGTTTTGCCTTAAGGGATGAAAATTTAATAATTGATGATCAGCATTTCACCCAAAGTGACCGATCGTTAGAAATTTCACCCCAAAGCCATTCTTCTATTGATACCTTTAATACTTTAGTTGCACTTTTTAATCAGCATTATGCCTTTTTTAAATTAAGAGGTGTCAATTGGGATGCCGTTGTTCAAAAATATCAAACGCAAATTGAAAAAATTAACCATGACGATGCTTTATTTGACGCTTTAAGTAACATGCTAGCAGAAATTGGGGATAATCATGTTATGCTGGCACAAAGTTTACAGGGCGAAGGAAAGCAATATACGGGTTTTAAATTACCCGAATCCTTTACCAAAGAAATTACTCAATCCACTTCCGATAAAAATGTCAATTTGTCTGAAGTAGTTGATTCTTTTAGCCAACAAGCTATTGCTCAAATAAAATCTCATATGCTTGATTCTCTCGTAACAGAAGTGGACGGCAAATTGATCTGGGGCAACCTCAAAGAGAACCCCAAAATAGGTTACCTTAATTTAGTGTCATCAGAAAATATCGACGTAGATGAACTGAATGCTTCGTTAGACAAAGCTTTAGCTTTCTTTAACCAGCAACAAATTAACGGGATCGTGATTGATGCTAGATTTAATCAAGGCGGAGAAGATACCATAGGGCTTGCTGTTGCAAATCGTTTTTCTCACGAAGCCAAGCTTATTTCTAGCGTGCAAACATATTATGATGGTGGCAAGTTGACCCCTGTCACAGAAATGCATTTTAATCCTGATCTTCCAGGGGAAAAAATTTGGGATCAACATATTCCTGTTGCGTTGCTGATCAGCCCCATTACGGCAAGCGATGGTGAGCAATTTGCCTTAGCCATCTCTGCCCTGCCACAGGTTACTGTTATCGGTGAAGCAACGATGGGGATTTTATCTAATCAATTTGCGCGCAAATTACCCAATGATTGGTGGGTAACACTTTCTAATGAGTTAAGATATGATGCCCACGGAAATCTGGTTGAAAAACATGGCTTGCAGCCTGATATCAAAGCCAAATTTCCGCTTGGCGAATTCGGTTCAGCTGATCCCGGGATTTCTGCGGCTTTAGATCATTTGATTACATCTCATGCTTTATCTGATATCACATCGGAGCAAGATGAGATCTTATTATTTGAAGATATTATTAAAAACGAAGATGCTAAAAACCACGATGCTAAACATCATCCTTCATATCAACCTTCATCACTCAGTGCAAAAGATACCTCATACCAACCAATACCATCTTCATTGGATCAAACCGATCCTAATGAAAATGCTACTTATCTAGGTTAACAAAGGGATGATCTCGAGATGGAACTCTATTATTTGGTCGTCATATCCTCAAAGTCAGTTTCGAGCAACTCTCAGAAAACTTGGCATGCCACTACCACCTTTGAGCCAAAATCTCAAAGCCCACGAAGTAGAGACTACTTCCGCAGCGTTCGCATCATAGCTCTATTTGCTAATCGCTCGCTTCGCCGTGGACGTTTTTGAATCAAAACACCAGGATTTTCGTTAGAGACATCTTCAATCACAAATTCATTCTTTTTGTCCCATTCATCTGCCAGTGCTTTATATTTTTCGGAACGTCGCTGTCCATTTTTTAAGCGTAAGGTCATACCGGGTAAAAAGCTTTTGATATGATTTGCAAGTTCTGGAAGTATGTTTAAGACAATTCCTGCAGCATATTCTAGATTATTCATGCGGTAAGGGTGACCATCAACTACACGATCAGATAGTGACCCCGGTATTTTTGCAAGTTCAGATATCGGGACAAGACCCTCTTGAATGGGGTGTTTTTGTTTCTCGCTTTTTGGCAAGAAGCGCAAACATTCAATGTAAAACGGGGTCATCATGACAGGTTTTTGAGCACGATAAAAGTATAATCTATCCCTAGTAAAAAGCGTTTTTGCTTCTAGCAAGGTTTCCGGTGAGATCCCATCTGAGTTGAGGGAGCCAATATAATTCATATTTAAATGAGTTACATTTGTTCTATTCAGCTTCATTTTTAATTTATTCATGAAGGAGTTTCCCTTTTCCCCTTTATAACAAAAACGAGCTGCCCCATGGAATTTTAGTTCAAGTATACTGACGAGGGAACCTTCTAAAGCAGCAGTAAAGTTAATCATCTCATCTGCTAATCCGGGAGGATTTTGATATTCATTCCAGGCACTTGGTAGCAATTCTTTTTTTTGTTCTTCTGTTAAAGCCCATGCAACTCTTATCGTGGTCAGATTGGTTTTTTGAATGGCGCCTTGCAAACGCGGGATGTTGGTGTCCGTTTGAACACCAATTGCGTGTAAAGGCATTGAAAGTTCTTCAACAGGAGTGCCTTCTAAAGCTTCCATCAATGCAGCGAATCCTTGAGTTTGACTATGATTTTCTTGGAGATTGAGTTTACGTATTTTTGATTTTTTTAAATTGAGAGCAAGCGTACAAGTAGCTTCGGTGGCAATCTTATTTCGACGTAAAGTTAAGTTTGACACGGAAGTATAAGTTAAGGCTAATGCAAGATGCCTTAGATTGTCAGCATTGAGGTTCTTCTCAGATATTTCTAAATCAGTCGTCTTATGTGTATTGAGAAATTCTTGGAATTCATCATATTTACCATTAAAAACTTCCAACAGAAGCTCATCAAAGGTTTTTATTTTTGTTTCTTTAGGTGCACATTTATCTGAAACTTCTATTGGTGTCGGAGTGCCGCGTTTCAGTTTCATAAGAGTACCCATTGCTAATAAATTTGCACAATAGCTTGTAGGGGACGGCCTCTGTGCCGTCCCGGGCAGAGTATAAATTAGATTTACATTAACTTAACCAGGGTTACTGTAACTGTGGTTAGGTTAAACTCGATTCATTCTTTTCTTCCCATGGGTGAAACCCTATAGGCTTTTTTTCATTAGGAAGTGGTGACGAGATCAGTTGATGTATAGCTTCAAAAACGATTTTAAATTGCTTATCGTATTTTTTCTCAAGTACTAGAACTTTTCTCGCAGTTCTTTATTGGACTCAGTATATTGGCGAAGCCGTACGAAAGCACGCATAATCTCAATATTGACCTGTATTGCTTGCTTACTTTGTAAAACACTAGAAAGCATCGCCACACCTTGCTCTGTAAAGGCATAAGGCAAATAGCGTCGACCACCCCAACTTGAGGTCACAATTTGTGACCTCAAGTGAATAAACTCTTCATGAGTTAACTGAAACATAAAATCAGTGGGAAAGCGATCAATGTTACGCTTAGTTGCTTGAACAAGCACTTTGGTTTATACCTCGTATAACATGGCTAAATGTGTATCGAGTATGACTTTTTGCCCACGAACAAATAAAATGCAATGCTGAATTTCTTCGGCAGTGATGGTAGTGGGTGATACGTTGTTGATGTCGGTCATGATCACTCCTATTGACCAACCATTTTTTTAACTTACCTTAACAT
>JBIOEB010000009.1:0-30842 GCA_044445585.1 Candidatus Berkiellales bacterium | reverse complement strand
GTACTGCGTTAGACAATAGAATGGCCACATTTATTTTATCTAATATGCATGATTATTTTTTTCTGGAGGAACACTATGCCGGAACCAGATGATAAAGAGAAAGATAAAGCAACCGCTTCTGATCGTGCCTCTTTTAAAAAACCGAAAAAGATAAAACTAACTCCACAAGAAAGCGGTGAGCCAGCGCCAGCAGTACAACAACAGGTTCCACCAGTGCAACAGAGTACAGCACAAAAACTTGCTGCTGCCGCAGCGAGGGAGTTAGCACCGGAAGTATCGAAAGAAAAAAAGAAGAAAAAAACCAATTGGGACAATCTTAAAAATGATATGCATGACCAGCTAATGGAATTAGCAAAAACAGCACCTCAGAATGAATCTGAGGCCTGGAAGCAAATTCTCGCTTTGTTTCTTCTGCTTTTGCAATTACTCTTCGGAGGGATGGGTGCTGGTATTAAGGATTCAATAGCAACCAGAAAAGCAAAAAAAGAAGCTGATAAAAATGAGGGGGGAGAATTAAGTCTTGGTTCTCCCGAACCCGATCCTGCTCCTAGTGATCGAATAATAGGCGTTAACAATCCCGAAGAGGACCCAAGTTTACCTGCAAGCACATTCGGTGATCCTCCACTTGCCCCCGAGACGATGGAAGAAGCAAAAAGCCGTCCTAAGGAAGAACAAGGTCAACTCGCGACAACGAGTATCGAACCCGAGGAAAGTAAAACAGCAAGAGCTGGATTACCTACTCCCACATCAATAAAGCCTACGCCAAAAAAATGAGGAAAGGAAAAAGAAAAATGACACAAAGATTGGTTTAATTATTTTGCCGAAACAGTAGATTAAGGAAAATCTATTCCTCAGGAAACAACGATTTGGTTTGAAGGTGCCAAAGATTTAATGAATTTATTTCAGAAAAGCAGAACAACAAAACCAACGCCAAGCTCAGGGCAGCATTAAACAACCCATGCCCGTGATAACCGTGAGTATCACGGGGATTGTGAGTCCTATTCGAAGCAATAATTTATTGGGCGCTTGATAGGTGGGGCTACGGGGTCAGGCTTGTATAGTTGTATATTTTGAGAAAAGATCTATTCCACATTTGCGAAAATGTCTTCAGCTGGATGTTCAGATCAAAACAGAAACAAGAAATTAAACTATTACTTGCTCCACTGAAGGGGTTGAAATTTTCTCGATAGAGAAACAATACAAGCCAAACCCCTTCTTCACAAAAAAATCTTGAACTTGCTGAACTTCTTGATTCGATGGAACTCTCGCTAGGAATTCATCCATGATCAAGCTTTGTTCCCTGCGGAACACTGTCGCAAAATACGAATATTAATGGCCTATATGAATTTAGTGAAGCTATTGCGAATGTTAACGTTGATGCTATAGTCGCATTCATGAGTAATGTACTGGAAAATGCAATTAGGCCTCAGTCGACAGAGGAGGTCCCCCAGTACTCTTAATATAGCTAGCTATAAAAATATTTATTGATGTTAGGGAACATTGGCGGGGACAAGTTATAGAACCCCTTTTCGGTGATTTTCAATTGGCCATTTGTTGGTGATAACTAACACATAATGCTCTGGATGTGAAATTGTTTACCTTGATTGATTTATATATTTTTGTTCACTGGACTTAAAATGCTTAAATTTGCTGCGATTCTTTTTATTCAAGTTTTGTGCGGTATGGAGATGGATTTATTCGTCCCCAGCTTTCCAGAACTCCAACATGTATTTAACCTTACTCCCGCTATGGTGCAGCTAACAATAAGTGCTAATTACATCACATTATGTATTTGCTCTTTATTAACAGGGGCTTTGGGAGATCGATATAACCGCCGTACAGTTCTACTGTTAGGGTTATGTATTTTTGTGCTGGGCAGCTTTTTATGCGTTATTGCGCCAAATTATCTTGCGCTGATTTCAGGTCGTATTTTGCAAGGAGTGGGGATTGCAGCGCCCGCGATTCTTTCGTTTCCTATACTCTTGGAAGATTGTCAAAAGGACAAGCAACCTGGAATGATGGGAACGATAAATGGCGTCAAAACGCTCGCAATGGCAATAGCGCCTGTGATTGGTAGTTTCGTTAATCTTTACTTTAGCTGGAGAGGAAACTTTTCCATTCTTTTAGGAATGGGTGTGCTATGTCTGGCGACAAGCTTTTTCTTCGTCCCAAGCAATGAAGGAGATAAAAATGCATCCCTTTCACTTCAGACATATGTTCCACTATTAACATCTCAAAAGTTTCTCATCGTTGTTTTCAGCTTAGGTCTAATAACAGCTGGGTATTGGTTATTTTTAGCGATGGCACCCATTTTTTACATGGAAGGCATGGCGGTACCCCTTAAGCACTTTGGATACTATCAAGGTTCACTTACCTTAACATTTGCATTCATATCCATTATGAGTCCGCAAATACTAAAAACATTTGGACAAAAGAAGTGTTTACATTTTGGATTAGGGGCCTGCTTTGTCTGTACAATGTTAATTTTGGGAATGGCTTTATTACAAATCCATCAACCTTTAATTATCACATCTGTTTTAATACTTTTATCAGCCGCTATAGTGTTCCCATTTAATATTGTTTATCCGTTATCTCTGGAAATATTGCCTAATACGAAAGGTCGTTCTGCAGGGTTAGTGCAAGCAGTTGATTTGGTGTTAACGGCATCTTTAATTGAGATTGCTGCGTATTTTTATAATGGACAATTCTTGTCCATCGGGTTTAGCATGTTTATATCAATCATGCTTTCTTTAACTTTCATCCAAGTGGCAATCAATAAAAAATGGTTGATAATATAAAACTATATCTTGCTAACTACTCGGCACATTCAAGCTTTTACTCGACTAGACTAATATACAGAGATGGCTACGGGGTCTAGTTTGTATTGTTGTATATTTTGAGAAAAGATCTATTCCACATTTGAGAAAATATCTTCAGCTGGATGTTCAGATCAAAACAGAAACAAGAAATCAAACTATTACTTGCTCCTCTGAATGGGTTGAAATTTTCTCGATAGAGAAACAATACAAGCCAGACGCCTTCTTCATTATTTTGGGTATGAGCCCCTTCGCGCATTCAAGCGTCAATTTCGACAAGCAATAAAAAAGATACTTAGGCCTCAGGCCAAGGTTCGCAGAATTTTTCATTCACTTAAAATGTCTTTTTTATCCAGCAGTTAATTGTATTAAAAATTATTGTCCGTATAATTCGCTCGTTAAGATTTGATTAGCACTAATAGTTAGTCGAAAAACATTTCGTCTTAACCATCATGTTAAAACTGCTATTTTCAATACAAAGGTGACCTATGAAACCCCTCTCAGATACCACGGAAGAAAGTCAGTCTAAAAGAGCGAGAACAAACCTTTCAGGAGTTTTTAATCTTAAGTTTGAAAGAGAAGTTGCTAATGCCACTAACGGCGTAGAATTTTTAAGTACTTGGGATTCGTACAAAGGTTATACAGGTTATTTTCAAATTTTAGGTGCCATTGAATTTGTAGATGTTATTACCTGGGTTACCAATGCCACCACTCACACTGAAAAATCTGCGTTTTGGCTGTTAGCGGCGGCAGCGGCTCAAGGACAACCGCGAGGTTTTTTAGAAGCTTGGGAAATGTACAAAGGCCAAATATCTCTTGGCGACTTATTAAAACACGGTGACAAAGGAATTCTTGCTTTGTTATTACTCGCGGCAAGAAAAGGTCACCCAGAAGCTTTAATCAAAGTTTTAACTCATTTTAAAGAAAAGCTTAACTGTGATGAACTAGATTTCTTCTTTGATTTGGTCCTAAAGTATTTAGGGGATGCTCAAGTACCTGCATCAAATCTTGATCTGCTCTTATGGGATTTATTATCTGCACGTCTTAGAGTCCCTAATAAAATGGCCCAAAGGGGATCTGAAACTGAAGCTGGCATTTTTGCACGATTTGCACCATTAACGGTGGCGGGCAATGATCAGCCATTTTTATCAGCAGTCGATCATTTTAAGTTAAATTGTTTCAATGATCCTTCTTGGTGGAGTTCGTACAAGGATGAAATAATCAAAAGCGTGCTGTTAGCTTTTCTTAATGGTCATAAAAAAGCCCTAGATGTTTTACCCGATACTCCAGCATGGATGCCTAATATTATATACGTTATTTCCCGTAATATACGTATTGATCAGCTTTTACCTCTACTCAATAAGGGTGACACTGAATTAAGCAAATCGCAAAAAATATGGTTAATCAGAATGGTTGCTCTGGTTGGTACAAGTGAACAACTGCGCCAAGCGCAAACCCGATTAAATGTAAGTAATGCTGAACTTCTTGGAGAATTGACCTGGTTACTTACCTTCGAAAGATCACAACCATTCGTTGATTTTTGGAGCAGTTATAAAGATGTTTTTACAGCAAAAGATTTGGAATATAAATATGTGCTATGGCATTTACTGTACATAGCAATTGACGGTTTCAGCCAACAAAGTTATTTTTACCAACCCCGACCCCGACCAGAACACTTTGTGATGGTTGCAAATCATTTAAACATGGGTGAAGTCCTTCCTGATTTAATCGCCAAACGAATCGATGATGCAGATCCAATCTATCTTTGGTTCCTTGCCGCTGGTTTAAATGGCCCACAATCTGAATTTTTTATAACATTATTAGATAGGGTGGTTTTGGGTCCTGTTCCCGAGGCTGAATTAGATAAAGAACATCGATTATATAATGAAAACACTACTATCCGTCGGCTGTTAAACCATCATAAATTGGGACATATTTTAGATAGAATTACTTTTTTTAATAAATTAGAATCATTTAAAAGATCTGAAATTCCTCCAACGCCAGACGAAGTTAAAGAACTTCATGACTTGGCTGGAAAAGGTAAATGTGAAAAATGCTTTTACGAACTTGCTCATTATCTCGCAAATACACAATATTCTCCGTGGGAAGCCTTTAAAAAAGTATCATCGCAAGGTCCTGAAAACCAAGCATTGTGTGAAATGGTTGCTGAAAATCTGCTGGCTGAAGCCATGGGTGTTGATGACATGTCTTTGCAATATCTTGTTCGTCAACTCGTTAAAAGAGCCTTAAACGCAACGTTAAAAATCGAAAAGAATGGAACTCGTGATGGTTTGCTAGAGAGGATAATTAAGTATTATGTATTTACTCGAACTCACTTTCATAAGGAAGACCCCAAACCGTCGCAAGAGGGTATTGAAAAGGAAGTAGAGGGCGCAGAGAAGAAAGTAGAGGGTCTTGAAAAGAAAGTAGAGGGCGCAGAGAAGAAAGTAGAAGGCGCTGAAAAGAAAGAAGAGGGCATTGAAAAGAAGGAAGACGATAAGACAAAGGATGACAAGGAAAAAGATATTGAAGTAGTAGCTGAAATTATTAAACAAATTACACCTGATGCAGATCTCGAATTTATTTTACATAAATTAGATCGCATTAAATGGAAAACTTCAGATGAAAATAGACTCGAAGAAATTACTAGGCAACGTACTTTGACGTGGTCAAGGCAAATCTCAATCGTTAAAAGCAAACCAGCGCCCGAAACCATTGACAAGGAAGCCAGTGATAAAGATAAAGAACAAGTTGAACCATCAAAAGAGGCAGTAAATGCCCAGGGGCCCTCATAATATTTAGCCATTTCATGAGTAACCTTGTACATAAACAAAGGGACTTGGAATGAAATGGGCGATTAGTGGCAACGTGGTTTAAGGGACCATGACCAACACGCCGCATTTGGCCCTTTAGCTTGTTTATGGGTTAAAGTTAATGTGCCACAAACATCATTTGCTTGAGAACCTTTCCGAATAGCACTCAACGGACCACGAAACGATGTTTTAAAGTAATTTCTCTGTGGATATATCTCGAAAACTTAAGTAATTTTGTGAAGACGGATTTAGGTGATGTTCATTTTTAGCACTATTTAAAAAAGCAACGATTGAGAAAAAGGGATGCGATATCGTAGCATCCCCAAAATCATTGAAAGTAATCTCATTATTTTTGATCAATATATTATCATCAGTGAAATCGCCCTGCTCAAGTGTTTCTGGGATCCCAATAGCATCCAGTGCTAGGCTAACTTAGTTAATATGACCACAATATGAAACCAGGGCAATTGGGCAGCCCCCCATGTGACCACTTATCCAAAACTTGGGCATAAAATGAATCATTAAACGCGTTAATAATGGTTCTTTACCGGGGCTTACATGGGAAACAAAAATAGATGGTTTAGTTTTTCCTTGAAGTTTTTGGTACAACACACCAAATTGATGCAACGTTGCCCAAACCTTACCTGCATTACCCGCAATGGGTTGCTTGAGCATTTTTTGACTAACCAAAAAGTTGCCGCTGACAATCTCAATAAGAGTATTTTTATCAGTTTGTTTATCTAATGAATATTCTTTTCGATAAGGCGAATGGGTAATTAGCAATAATAGTTCACGTGAACTCAAATGCTGATAACTCGATTCATCATAAAATCCAAAATCACCAGCATGAATAACCAAATCAGCTTTGGTTTTATCAATAAGATGATTAATAATATCCAAATTGCCATGAGTATCACTAATTAAAAGTGCACGCATACGTTATCCTCTGAATTGAAAATTTGATATTAATTATTAGAGGTTTTGAGGTTCGTTTTTAATGCTTTTTCATCCGATGATTCATTCTTCGTAGATATTTTGCTATTATATTATTTTTTAACAGCTTGAAAATAATGAAGCATCTCAATAGGTAAACATTGACTGAACAATTCAGATGATTTTTCTAAAGTTCACCAACATCGTTGCTAATACCTCAGTTGGTATTCGATTCGCATGCGAAATAAGATCTTTGTTTTGCAGCGTAACCGCTGGAAGAAATCTTTTGCCAATCTCAAAATCACAAACTGATTTAATATTTTCAGACAGCTCGTTGTTAAGCTCGCTTTTGCGCAATATTATCCAGCACTACCTCATTCCTCTATGTTTTCTTTTTTTCTCTTGCTTACGAAATTCCGCTACACAAGTCTCATCTTTGGAAGCCTTTACCGCGTTCAAGTATTGGCTGAACACACCCGAGCTGGTCTTTTGGCTGGCGTCATCAGAGGAACCCATTTCCGGATGGAATTGCGTGCCCATAATTGGGAGTCCAGGATTGGGCGATTGGATCCCCTTCACCATGCCTGTCGTTGAAGTTGCGACAACTTGCAGGTTTTTACCTAATTTATCGATAGATTGGTGGTGAAGCGACCATCCCGCGGCTTTCTTAGGCAACCCGTTGCCCAAAAATCCTTCCGAAGTCTGCACAATAAGCGGATTTACATTTACTTCACCCTTATTTTGCAGCGTTCCGCCATGGAAAACGTTAATCATTTGGTTGCCGCGGCAAACACCGATTAGCGGCTTATACTCAGACTTTTGTTGCAGATCCAAAATGGCAATCTCAAAAAGATCCCTCAATAAATCATCACATTTTAACCCTTTTGTGTCCGGATCGTACCAAATGCGGCAGACATCTGCGCCCCCTGAGATCCAAACACCGTCCGCTAATGACAACATCCTTTTAGCATCTTGCTTAATACGATGGACCACTGCGATATCGCTGTTTAATATGGCCTGTGCCCTGTTTGCTCCCTCAGGGAGCCCGGCTAAATACGTTTTGATTTCTCTAATCAACTGATCACCGTCGATATCTCGATAATCGGCGCACGCATTCATCTGCTCTACTTCAAATCCATCAAGTTCCGATATCGCATGTTGGTACATCTGTCCCTCAAAGCTACAGTCTGTAATCACCAGCACGGTAGGTCTTTGTTTTTTCACGCCGTATGATTGAAGCAATGAAACCATGTCGTGTTGTTGATACTTTATTGCATAATCCAAAGAATTAAGGCCTCGCATATTGAGGGAATTCGGATCTAAATTGTACTTATCTAGTAATTCTTGCGCGAAATCACTTAAACCAAAAATTGCCGCGAGATTAAGTGGATTGGCAATTGAGAATTCATTCGAATAAGGTAATCCTTTTTGAATTAGCTCAAACCAAAATCTTGCGAGGGATTGCGCCTGTTCTTGGTACTGGGCGGGAGAGCCATGATTTATCAGTGAAGTATATTCATCCTCAATTTCCCGGATCAAAACCTGAAAGATGCGTTGGGGAATAACATGGATGGCATCCAGAAATGCGGCCCTTGTTTCTTTATAATGTTTCATTGCGTATAGCAGAGGCACAGGTTGCATTTTGCTGATGGCAAAAGGATCTGCTCCGCAAGCTAATAAATCTCTGATCAGGCTAGGCTCACCTAATTGAATGGCTAGATGAAGCGCCAATTGGCCCGTAGATTTGATTTTTTGATTAACATCTGCCCCATTGGACATTAGCATTCGAGCTTGATTAATTCGCCCTTTAGTAATTGCGTAATGTAACGCAGGCATAGCATCAACAAGTTGGTTAGGGTCAACATCATCCTCCTCCAAAAAAGCTTGGAAGACAGCTTCATTAGTGCTCATGATCCCCAACCGCATCATAGAATCAGGCCCCACTGATTCAGAGGCTGCCCCATGTCTCCAAAGAAGTTGACAGGCCCTTAAGTTATTCGAAGAAATCGCCAGTTCAAAAAGATTAATTCTGTCGCCATTGGGATCCAAGCCATTTACCAATAACATCTCAAGTGCGTCCATTTTATTGTAATGAACGGCATATCTTGCTGGCGACCAGCCCGACCCATCCTCACTATCTAAGCTCTCTCCTGCAGCGATAGCTTCCGCTAATAGTTCCTGATCGACACTTAGTATCGCACGATGGATCGGAGTACGGCCCCACATTATATCTCCAAAGTAGTCGCCTATTTTAGATAATCTGCTAGTGGAATTTGTACACAAACCCGGGGCAGGGGGTTTTACGGATACTGGTGGTTTTTCGTCCCTAACCGTTCCGATCAGGCGGCCAATCCATTCTCCCAAAACAAAAGCAGGAGAATTTCGTAAAGCCATATCGCGTTCAATTTTCGCGAGAGCACTGTCAAAAGCCTGTTGCTCTACAGATGTATTCTGGGTTGAAAATACCTCAGGCAGGGAAGTGAGAGACGAATTAATGGTCAATTCAGAAAGAGATTGCATTGAGGTATCATGCTGCGTCGTTGATAAGGTCGAGATATCTGTAGCTGTAGTTCCTAGCATAATTTACCTGCCATCTGGCACATTTGGAATTTTAATTACTTAATTAGAAGTTCTTTTATTGCTCATAAGTTACAAGCATCTTACTGAAGTCGTGCGCGCTTGCCTGACCTACTGTACCACTGAGGAACCAGATAATTTTGAAAATACTCTAATTACTAACTTATCAAAATTGCCTCATGTTTGTCATAGAAAATAAGATAAACGCTTAGATTAAGCAGATGTGTGGTAAGTTGTTTAACAGTCAATACTTGCACCTGCAGAATAAGCCGCAAGGAAAACTGCCATTAAGATTAAAATGGTGATTTTTAAAGAAACAGGGCCCTGTTTTCCTTGACATTAGATACCCTTTAGTTTAGGTTATCAATCAATGATTTACAGGAATACGAGCCTATATAAAGCGAACTTCTGCACTTTTTTGCCAAGAAACGTAAAAAATAAAATGAAAAAATCTGACCCTCTAAAAGGATAAATTATGCCCTATGGCCCTCTCATTGTTAGTGTAAATGGTTATCACGTCTCAAAAGACCAAGAAGAAGCAAGAATACTGCAAAATGCCTATGTGGGCGGCGTAATTTTGTTTTCGAAAAATTATCAAAATGTCGAACAATTAAAACAGTTAACCTCAGAAATAAAAGATATCGCTAAAGATGCGAATAAAGATCTCATGATCATGGTAGATCACGAAGGCGGTTATGTTCAGCGTTTTCGCAGTGGATTTTCTGCAACCCCCGCTGCAAAAGTTTTGGGAGATATTTATGACATCAACCCGGATACAGCGTTAAAATATGCCAATCAATTAGGAAAAACCGTTAGTCGAGAATTAAAAGACGTTGGTGTCGATATAGTTTTGGGCCCTGTCGTTGATCTTGACGCAGGAAATGAGGTGATTTCTGGATTAGACAGAGCATATCATTCTGATCCCCGCGTTGTTTCAGAGATTGCCACAGCGTATGTTAAAGGCTTAGAAACAAATGGGTTACACGCTACATTAAAACATTTTCCTGGACATGGATCTGTTAGTGGGGATTCGCATCTGGTCGAACCCACCGATAATCGTCCACTTGAAGAAATCAAATTACACGACCTGATCCCTTTTCAAAATTTAATTGCAGAAAATATCATTGATGCAGTGATGCCTGCACATGTTAAGTATCCTATTATTGACAGTGCAAACACAGCTGGGACTTCAAAAATTTGGTTAGAGGATATTCTGCGCAGTGAAATGAATTTTGATGGTGTGATTATTAGCGATTGTTTATCGATGACAGGTGCAGGCAGTGACTCTAACTTAGAAAAAACAAAGAAAGCGCTTGAATTTGGTGATCTTGCCCTTTTATCTAATCAGACCCCTCACGATTATCTGCAAGTGCTTGATACCTTACAAGAACAACATTTTACCTGGTCAGTAAAAAGCCAACACCGAGTTGAAGCCTGGCTGGGAATGAATCAACCAGAAAATATTTTACAAGCAATTCCTGCTAGTGAAATCGTCGCTTGAAAACTATAGAGAGAAGGGGGTCGTGCTTGTACTTGTATTTTCTCTCTTCTACATCGATGGGATTTTCAGCCTCTTTTTTAGGTTTGGGGTGCTGCTTTACATTGCCTTAGCGTTTCCCATATTTTTTGATCTTCTAATCCTATACGCCATGCCGATATCCCATTTAACTGATATTTGTCCACTAACGCGAGCTTAGCCTTGAATGACTCTGCATTTTCTACATAAAGATATTCATAAATGCTGCCATTTCTGAATCTAGCATAATGAATTTTATCTATAGGATCCCACAGAAGAGTCAGTGCATGTTTTTCTAATAAAGCAGTTGCTGCAGTATACCTTAATGATTTAGTCACTACATTAGCAACATCCTTGTCAACGCCTGGAGCCCAGTGCCTAGAATATGTAGGCATTCCGACCGAGACTTGTTCAGGTTTCAGGTATTTTAAAGCATGTTTGATGCATTCCTCTACCCATGCAAAACCTGCTACAGGGCCAGCAGGCGTTCTAGGTGTATGTTGATCATAGGTCATTAACGAAACAAAATCGCTATATTCTGCTAATACTTTATAATCATATGTCCCCCACCAATTTTCATATAGCCATTTATCATAAGTAGTCTCATTCGGTTGATCGCTAACGGTGGGAACAATCGCAATGCTAATAGCAAAATTGTGTTGATGTAACAGAGTTGATGCCCGTCGATAAAAATCCATATAAACTGCTTTATCTTCTATATTTATATTTTCAAAATCAAATTGTAAGCCATAACAACGATTTTTTTGACAAATCTCCAGCATCTTTTCAAGTGCCGCCTGATGAGCAGCACCATTTTGTAAAAAAGTATGGAATATTTCTTGATTAAAACCAGGATTCGTTAACAGGGGCATTATTTTTTTATTATGTTTTTCTGCCAACTTTAAAAGCTGCTCATCAATTTGACCGGTAATCTCACCCTTTTCGTCAAGTTCAAAGCATTGTGGTGCAATAATATCAATATCGTTAATATGATCTTCAATATTCTTTAAAACTTCATCGTCGACTTCAGCTAATGTATAAAATAAAGTTTGCATGTTATAGTTGGAAGTTTTGCGACTTGGTGATGGAGATAAAAATGTGAATAGAAAATAAGAGAATATAAGGCTAATTAATAGCATTAATGCTATTAATTTATAGTTAATATTAAATTTGATTAACATTGCAGTATTCCAAAAATTAAGGTTCCTTTGATGGAACCATTAATTTAATTAACCTATTTAGTTTATATACACATTTATAGTTTTTGTCATAGTAACTCTTAGAGCTTGCATACTTTATCATAAACGCTGAAAAATCTCTCCATTTCAGGGAGGTGTCAATAGGAGGATGAAAGACTTGGAGATGAAATGGATGGTTAGTGACAACTTGGTTAACGGGATCATGACCAACACGCCGCATTTGGCCCTTTAACTTGTGTATGGGTTAAAGTTAATGTGCCACAAGAATCATTTGCTTGTGGTCCTTTCGGAATAGCACTTATCGTATAAGACAAAGCACTTAACTCAGAAATTTCTAGCAAATAATATTGCGTGTTGGGTACCGTCATATTTTCAAGTGAAGCATTTTGATAGGTATTATGTTCACTAAAATAAATTTCTAAAGCAGCGGCCACTTGAAACAGCATCATTTGCCCATCGACCCGACGATATTTGATCATTTGGTGGGTGTAGCTAGGATAAGCTATCGTGGCGAGGATCGCGACAATGCTTAAGGTCAATAACATTTCAAGCAAGCTAAAGCCGCTGATTGAATTTAATTTTTTCATGGTTTTGCAACTCTCGCACGGCCGCTTCGCGCAATCACAATTGTTTTTTCGATTTTTTCTTCAGATCCAATCGAGAGTGTATCGTTGGTTAAACAGCGACCATTGCCCTGATATTGGATGATCTCGCGTTTACCCGTACGGATAATGGTGTTAGGATGATTTTGATGAATTCTAAGAATTTTTTGCGAGAAAGGTAAGCTGTTTTTTTCGTCTGTTATATAAACAATATAACCAAAAGACCAGTTGCCATCGCATTTTGATAAATTTTCACTCCCGCAGATCCCTATCAACGTTTGACGTTTAATCGCTTCACTGCGGGCAAATTGTAATACATGAAAAAGCGTGTTCAGATCATTTTGTATGGCTTGTTTTTGCAAAAAGGAAGAAAAGGTTGGGATCCCCAATGTTAGCAAAATTGAGAGAATTGCAATACAGATCAGCAACTCAAGCAGAGTGATCCCTTTAAATTTATAATTAAACATTTGTGTTTGGCCTGACTGTGAAGATTTCCCAGTGCAGGATAACACAGCCCGCTCGTGGATTCATTCAGCACGCAGCATACAAACAAGCTTAATACACTCAAGTGCGAACGGTATAGGCTTGCCCAGGTTGCGGCGATGTTGAGCTACGAAAACTGTCATTAACTTGCAACGTTGGTGTAGGGGTAGAGGCAACAATTTTTTTCTGTTGAGCCAGCATATAGTGAGGAAGAAGAGGGGGAGATGAAGGACTTGTTAAAAGTTCGGGTTCATCTGTTGTTGTTACGTAAATATGAGGGTGACCATCATTATTGGTTAAGGTCCTTAAAAAATTGACGACATCCACATTATTAGCTTCTAAGTATTCTGCTGCTAGACCTAGAACAAGATCTTCAATAAAGTCGTCGGGATCGGGGTAACAAAAAGATTTTAACTTATTATAATAAAAAATAGCAGTATCGAAATGCCCTATTTTTACTCTTTCTATAAAATTATCTGCTAAATGATGTTTGGCTTCATCTTCTGATATCGCATTGTATTCTAAGATGAAAGGCTCGGTGAAAAACATATCAAACAGCTTTAAATCTCCGCGCTGTATTGCCAATTTAAATGCATTTTTGATTACACTGATTAATTCAGACTCAGAAAGTTTTAATCGCCTGCGTGTTTTTAATGCACCCAAGTTTTGATTGTTTGATAACATTACGGCAAATAATATTTTTTGATCTCTTTTGGTTTTTTTTTGTATCCAAGCAACGTTTCCGCGAAGAGCATGCAAAGCATCTTCGATAGTTAAATGATACTCAGCAGCGAAATCTTTATAAATGGAATACTCCTTAACATAGAATACACGTGGTTCATTCTCATATTCTAAAGGGTATTTCTGTTTTAAATGTGGGAAGAGCATATCATTTAGCTTTTGATAAGCGGCTTTATCTTCTTGATATCGCAGAAATAATGCTATTGGATGTAACTTTTCGGGGCTAAATTTCATCTTAGTACTTCAATAAATCTTGGAAAATACAAATCAACTCTTTTTAAAGTATTGCTAGCTTACTTGATTATAATGTGGATTTCTACAGTTTCTTACGATATTTTCAAAAATAGGTCAGCTAGTATACTTGTTGTACTTCAAGATTCGATTTTTAAAAACTACGTTCTATTGGCAAATTTGTAAACGCATTCTAGCGCAAAGGACTGTTGGTTTTCGTTAACACCAAACCCTTCACGATCAAGGAAGGAAGCAACATTTGAAAAATCATGTCGGGTTTCTGCTCTTAACTCGAGGCCTTTAAGCAGTGAATATCCTACAGTGAAAGTGATTTCTTTTAAGGTTTGAGGAACGCCGGTGCGATAACCATTTCTGTCGTCAAATATTTCTCCTCGCAACGAAACACGCCAAAGATCGTTAAATTTATAATTAAAATAGGTTGCAAGTCCTTGCCACACGGCTTCAGCAGTATCCCCTGATAAAATCAATGCATTTTGCTGAGTGCCATAATCGTAGTTGGCAGCAAGGGTCAAATGATCATTCACGTTATAGCTTGCAATTAAATCAATTAAATTTCGCCACCCTTTTGGGCCAGTGGCGGTGTGTGGAACAACACGCTCTTCACCACTATACCCTTGCGCCGATAGCGATAATTTGCTTGAAGGGTTATAAGCAATTCCCCACTCTACCGTGATCCCTCGGCTCCAATCGCGAATATTGTCCCAGCCATCATCTAACCCAAAGATCACTTTTAATTTATCACTTACGGCAAAGGTTCCACGTACGCCAGTATGCGTATCGGGTGTTTGGGCAAATAACAACCCGCGGGAAAAATTGGTATTGGTGGTGGGATCGACCGTTTCAATACCTACTAAGGTAACAAATTTACCAGCAAGGAGTGTCGTCACACCTTTTGCATATTGCCCATAGAGTTGCAAAACATCTAATCCAATATCTTCGATACCAATATCAGGATCATAACCAAAGGAAGCAGTTGAAAGTGCATCTCGTCCTAATATTACATCAGCCAATCCACCAAAACCTTCGGTGGGTTGTTTAGCAACAGTTAATGCGGCTTGTTGTAAGGTAAAACCATCCTCATCTAAATCAAATACGCGGTTGAAATCACCGCTGATATATTTGTTGCTTCTGACTAGATAATTGTAAGATCCATCCAGATAACTCGAGACAATCATGCCGCAACAATCTCCCTTAGGGGGATCTGCAAAACTTAAGGCAGAAAATAATAAACTGGAACAGAAAAAGGACAGTAAGATTTTTCTATCCACTGATTTCTCCATAACGGCGGTGCAGCTCAAGATTGATTTCAAGTACGTTCACCAATTTTTCGCCCAAAAGGCCATTTAAGGGTGCCATAGATTTTTTTTCTAAAATCTTCCGGATTTCGTTTTGCATTTCTTCGGGGCGGCGGTTTAAATGGGTCGCCCATTTGGCTGACACTCTATTAAGTTGAAAAACGGCGTTTTGTAAGGTGATATGAGGATCAAGCCCTGATCCGGAAGCGGTGACATAATCTCCAGGCACCTCTTGCAGCGGTGCTCCTGCGTGATCTTGGCGCCACATATCAAAAAATATTGATTGAATATCAGCGCCGGTATTGGCAGGGATGAGTTTTTGGGGTGCTTTAGCAAGTGCAGTTGGTGGGATCGCAATTGGAAATTTTCCAGGATTTTCTGCAGAAAAGCTTTGAAAAAATTCAATCGCCAAATCTTGAGCTTTAGGATTTGGACTGCTGGGATTTTCTTGAATAAACTTTTTGACAATTAACGGATGCGTTTTCATCCATTCATCCACAAAAGCGCCATGAGAGGGATCAGCATTGACCCAAGCCGTTGCCAGAGCAGGATGCAAAGTTGCCCATTGTGCAACAATGTGGTGTTGACTAGCAAAAATATCTCTTACAAACCAAGTTTCAATATCGGGGCCAACCCGTTCATTTTTTTTAGGCCCATATTGATATTTTACTAATGGCCCAAGCAATCGACCAACACGATCTCGCAAAGCATAATTAGACGCGGCTAACGAAGAAGAACTCGACGCACTGGCATCATAAGAAGCGGCTGAAGGCCGAGGTTGAAAATGCTCATCATGAGTGAAGGGTTGTGCAATCAGCTTTGAACCAATCAATTTACCACTGGGATCGGTTAATAGACTGCCATTGGCCTGAAAAGGAAAAAATTTTTGCCCAATTAACCACAACACTCCAGGATAAATGCCACAAATGACAATCATCGTACAAATCAGTAAGAGGATACTTTTTGAAAGTGTTTGGGTCATAGGGCATTTTCCTCGTCAATTCTAATGGACTAATTTTAAACTTACCATGATCAGATCAATTATTTTGATACCAATAAAGGGTAAAATAATGCCGCCTAATCCCCAGATTAATAAATTTCGTCTTAAGAGCTCATCTGCACCAAGTGCTCGATAACGGATCCCTTTTAACGCCACAGGAATTAAAGCAGGAATAATTAGGGCATTAAAAATCACCGCGGATAAAATCGCTGAAGTCGGTGAATGTAAATGCATAATGTCGATCCCTTTTAGCCAAGGTAATGTTCCAGCGAATAAAGCAGGAATAATGGCAAAATATTTAGCAAGATCGTTGGCAATGGAGAAGGTCGTTAATGCGCCCCGGGTGATCAAAAGTTGTTTGCCAATTTCAATTACATCAATAAGCTTGGTTGGGTCGCTATCGAGATCCACCATGTTAGCCGCTTCTTTAGCGGCCATGGTTCCTGCATTCATGGCAAGTCCTACATCCGCTTGCGCCAGCGCAGGAGCATCGTTGGTGCCATCTCCCATCATTGCCACCAAATTGCCTGCGGCTTGCTGTTTTCGAATATAATTTAATTTTGCTTCGGGGGTGACTTCCGCAATAAAATCGTCCACACCCGCTTCGGTTGCAATCGTAGCTGCGGTTTTAGCATTGTCCCCGGTGATCATCACTATTTTTAGGCCCATTCTGCGTAAGCGCGCAAATTTTTCGTGGATGTGCGGTTTTAAAATGTCTTTAAGGACGATAATTCCAGCAATGATATTTTCCTCTGCGACCACCAATGGGGTGGCACCAATAGCGGCAGCTTGATTGATCAAAGCATCCAATTCATTGGGAACGGTGCCACCATTACTTTCTACAAATTTCACAATTGCATCAACAGCGCCTTTTCGGATCCGTCGACCATCAGCTAAATCAATGCCACTCATACGTGTTTCTGCTTTAAAAGCTAAAAACTTTGCCCCGACAGGGATCGTTACCATGGTGTTACTTTGTTTTTCATAAAGATCTAAAATACTTTTACCTTCAGGGGTGGTATCTGCCACGGAAGCCAAAGCGGCGATCTTTCCGAGATCAATTTCGGAATATTTATTTAAAGGTAAAAATTTTGATGCCTTTCGATTTCCAATGGTAATGGTTCCCGTTTTGTCGACTAATACCACATCAATATCACCGCCCAATTCTACTGCTTTACCACTGGTTGCAATGATATTAGCTTGCAAAGCTCGATCCATTCCTGCAATTCCTATCGCAGCCAATAAGGCCCCAATGGTCGTCGGGATAAGACACACTAATAATGCAATTAACGTCGGAACGTCTGTTCCTAAGCTTGATAGTGTTCCTTTGATGTTAAGAAACTCTGAAATGGTGTATTCTACATTAAGTGCCATAGGCCAAATTGGCACGACAACAATTAAAAAAACTAAAGTAAAAGCAGATAATACTAAAGAAAGTGCTATTTCATTGGGTGTTCGTTGGCGAATTGCTGTTTCAATGAGGGCTATCATACGATCCAAAAACGATTCGCCTTTATTGGCAGTCACTTCGATGATGATTTTTTCAGCCGAAAGCACGATGGTTCCGCCAGTGACGCCTGATCGATCACCCCCTGCTTCGCGGATCACCGGCGCGGATTCCCCTGTGATCATCGATTCATCCACATAGGCAACGCCTTCGATGATTTCGCCATCACTGGGAATGATTTGCCCTGTTCTGACGACAACACGATCCCCTCTCATTAAAGCGGTTGAAGAAACTTCTTCGGTGCCTTTACCCTTTTTTAAACGATAAGCAACCGTTTCATGGCGAGCAAGTTTGAGTGAATCTGCCTGTGCCTTGCCGCGAGTTTCAGCAAGAGCAGTTGCAAAATTGGCAAATAATACGGTTAAAAATAACCAACCATCAAGCGCAATAAAATAAGTGACGTGAGCTTGGCTTTCTTTAGCGCCATAAAGCATGTGCAGGATATAACATAAAGTTAGCAAAGCCCCAATCTCGACCACAAACATGACGGGATTTTTCCATTGGATATCAGGCCTGAGCATGATGATCGATTGCTTGAATGCGGCCACCATCATTTTTTTTTCAAACAAAGGTTTTTCTTTTACGCGACGAGAGGCATGCATTCTTAAATGGGTTTGCATTGTTTCTTCAACTTGTCCTTGTTTCATACGCTATTCCTTTTACGAGTTGGAGAAGAGGATTATCCTCCAAAGGGGATAGGTGCAAAGTGTTCTGCAACCGGCCCTAGCACCGCCACTGGTAAGAAAAGTAAACCACCCACAATTAATATCGTTCCTAATAAGAGGCAACCAAAAGTTGTGGTATCGATTCGTAATGTCCCTAAACCAAATGGGCTTGATTTTTTCTGGCCCAAAAATGCAGCCATGGCAATGGGCGCAATGATAGGTATAAATCGGCTAAAAATAATCACTAAGCCGGTCGCAATATCCCAGAAGATTGCTTCAGGGGCTGGATTGGGATTATTCCAAAACCCAGACACGACGCCTAAACCATCAAAGGCAGATCCATTATTCGCCGAGGCAGAAGAAAATTGGTATAACATTTGTGAAAAGCCATGCGCACCGGGATTGCTAATGGCTTTCAGGCCCCAATCGGTTGCTGCAAAAAGCCCGGTGGGTAGGAGGATCATGAAGGGATGCACTAAAAGCGCAATAATGGCTAATTTAACTTCTCGACCACCGATTTTTTTACCCAAATATTCTGGAGATCGGCCGACCATCATCCCAGCAAGAAAAATACCAATAATGATGAAAAGTAACATGTTAATCATGCCAACGCCTTTTCCGCCGAAGAAGCAGTTCATCCACATGCCGATCATGGGTGATAAACCCACGATAGGATTAAGACTATCTGCTTCGGCATTCACAGCGCCACAAGTGACATCGGTTGTGATGGCAGCAAAAGTCGCTCCTGCAGAGGTGCCAAAACGAAGTTCTTTTCCTTCGAGGTTGCCAAGATGTTGATCAATCGGTAAGGCGGCAACCGCAGGGATCTCAAGACTTTTTTTCTCTTTTCCCATGGTGGTACTAAATTCATAATGTTGCTTAGGATGGCTAATGAATCCTGGATTGGGTTTTAAGGTATCAAAATAGACTGACCAAATAATGGTACCTGCCATGCATAGCCACATGATTGAAAAGATAACAAAACTATGTTGCCTTTGTTTCAGCATTCGTCCATACATGAGGACAAGCGAAAACGGGAAAATCATCATGGCTAGAGTGTTAAAAAAATTGGAAATTGCAGTTGGATTTTCAAAAGGGTGTGCTGAGTTCATCCCATAAAATCCGCCGCCATTGGTGCCCAGCATTTTAATTGCTTCGAATGCAGCAACAGGGCCAACGACAATCGTTTGCGATTTAGGTTCCCCTTTTTCGGTGGTTCCCATGGCACCGGGTTCAAGTGTTGAAACTTGATAAGCGGTGTCGAAGGTCATTGGGCTGCCTTGGTGTAAAAAAATAAGTCCAAAAACAAATGCCACCGGCACAAACATATAAATCACAACACGCCAAACATCGACAAAAAAATTGCCACAACTATCATCACTGCGTAACATTCGAATGATGGCGCATAATGCCGATAAACCTATCGCAGCCGAAATAAAAAGATTGGTGATCCCAAAGAAAATTTGACTAAAATTCGATAAATGCGTTTCGCCGGTATAGTGTTGCAGATCGGTGTTGGTCATAAATGACGCAACGCTATGGAAGATAGTGCTAGGAGCTAACATGGTTTTGTTGTCGGGGTTAAGCGGCATCCAAGGTTGCAACGCGAGCACAGCAAAACCAAAAACGAATAACACCGTATTAAAAATTAACAAAGAAGCGGCGTATTGTTTCCAATTCTGCAAACCGCTATTTAAACGATTTTCTATCCAACTCAATCCCGGTAGCGGGCGGTATCGTCCATCCATGATCCAAGTGATGTAACGACTTAATGGGAAGGCAATGAGTGTCGCGGTAATCAGGAGTGCAAAAGGAAGTAACCAGGTTTGTAAAAACATTGCATGTCCTTTTTAAAGATCCTTTCTACTTCCAGGGTTGTTTTACTCAGAACCATTCTGGTCTAATGAGCGTGACTACTAAGTATATGAACAGTAAAAGAACGATAGCAGCAGTCAAATAAATCACGTGTTAACCCTATATCTTTTCACAAGCTTCTAAAAATAAATAACAGATCCCCATTGCAACGATACCGAGTAAAAGCATTGCTGGTAACCAAATGTATAAATTCATTTCAAACTCTTTCTGGTGATTGATCTAATCCACAGGCTGCTTCTCAAGGGTGTGCCGCAATGACGACTCAACAGCAAGTGTTGAATATATAAAGTATAGTAAAGAGGGTTGGTTTTAAAAGGCCAGTTTCAGGGAATAGTGCTTGATGAAAACATCATTTGCAAATTGGTTCATTGAAAAAGTTGGGCATTGGTTGTTAAAAAATGAACCGCCACGGCGTGCTTATCTTTGTCATTATGATCAAATAAAAAAAATTGCCGAACCCTGTGATGTCATTTTAATTGAAGGGCGTAATCGGATCAGTAATATTATTCAATTAATTACGAAAAGCCCGTGGTCGCATGCTTGCCTTTATGTTGGGAGAATTGAAGAAATAACTGATCCTGAGATGCAAAAATTAATTCAAACGCATTATCAAGGAAAATTAGACGAACCGTTAATAATAGAAAGTGAAATTGGTTTTGGCACGATTGTATCCCCATTATCTAAATATCAGGATGATCATATTCGTTTATTACGGCCACGAGGTCTTTCAACAGAAGATGCTATTAAAGTAATTGAATATGCGGCAGAGCGCTTGGGCGTTAAATACAGCACACGTCATGTATTTGATTTAGCCCGGTTTTTGTTTCCTTGGGGGGCTTATCCACGACGATGGCGATCTAGTTTATTTCAACATAATGCTTTACAACCAACAGAAGATATTTGCTCGTCGATGATCGCAGATGCATTTCAATCGATTCAATTTCCCATTTTACCTTTAGTCACGCAAGATCAGAAAAAAAATATCGAATTAATCGAACGCAATCCTCGCCTTTTTACACCCAGTGATTTTGATTTTTCGCCGTATTTTTCTGTCATAAAATATCCCATTTTTAATCTGGAAGATATTAATCTGAGTGATTTGCCTTGGAAGAAAGGGGTCATTAGTGATGATCGCGGCGTGCTAAGACATTTAGACAATATGATGAAGAAGAAGGAATAGCACCTGTTGCTATTCAACTGCTGCTATGTTCCTGAGAACAATAATAATTTCCCTCTTTATAAATCGCTTGTGATTCTGGCACAAAGAGTTGGCATTTAGCGCATTGGGCGAGTTTTTCGTGAGGTAGGGAAGAGGGTTGCCGTGGTGAAGCGGGTGAAGAAAGGGATAAAAAATATTGAATGATTCGAACTAATCGGTAAATTCCCCAAAACACTGAGCTTAACAATACGAATAACATTAAATAACGGAGCATGCTGATTTTCCTTGCCTTTGTGATGCATTCAAGGTTTGTCTAATAGCTGACTTTGCGGCAACCACTAGATCACTCTAAATCAAGTTACAAAAACATGGTATAATTTGCAGCATATTTATGTCATCGGTAATTGAAAAATAATTTTAATATTTAAAGTAGCTAACTCTTTGACGATCTCTGTGTTTGTCCTGGTAGGGGACGACCTCTGTGTCGTCCCTAAATATTAGGAGATAAACTAAATGGCCGGACACAGCAAATGGGCCAATATAAAACATAGAAAAGGCGCTCAAGATGTCAAACGCGGTAAATTATTTACCAAATTGATCCGCGAAATTACCACTGCCGCCAGAATTAGTGCCGATGTCAATAATCCGCGGTTACGCGCTGCAATAGATAAAGCACTGGGTAACAATATGACGCGCGACACAATTGATCGTGCGATTAAACGCGGAATAGGTGGTGGCGATGGGCAACAATTAGAATCGGTTCGCTACGAAGGGTATGGCCCAAATGGTGTTGCAGTGATGGTAGAATGTTTAACCGATAATCGTAATCGCACCGTATCAGAAGTGCGTCATGCATTTACCAAAGTAGGCGGCAATTTGGGAACAGATGGATCGGTTGCTTATTTGTTTACCAAAATGGGGCAACTTTCTTATCCCAAAGGCACAAGCGAAGATAACCTTATGGAACTTGCCATCGAAGTTGGTGCTGACGATGTTATAAAAGAAGAAGATGGCAGTTTTGTTGTCAACACGAGTCCGGATACCTTTCCTGCCGTGTTGGATGCCATGAAAGCCGCAGGCTTAACACCAGAAAATGCAGAGCTTACCATGGTGCCGGCAACGAATGTCACGCTCAACTTTGAAGATGCCGAAAAATTTATGAAAATGGTGGAAATGTTAGAAGATTTAGATGACGTGCAAGAAGTCTATTCCAATGCAGATATCTCAGATGAGGTGGGGCGTCAAATTGTGTAGAGGCTATCTCAAAAATAGGGCTTATGTGTCGTATAAGAACATTCACAAAAATAGGGCTTATGCTTCGCATAAGAACATTTTTGAATAATGAGGAGGATTTTAGGAATTGATCCCGGTTCTCGCATCACCGGCTTTGGTGTGATAGAGCAAAGCCACCCTAAAGATAACCCCATTTGTCTCTTAGGAGGATGTGTGCGGTTAACGGCAACACAAATGCCCGTTCGACTCGGAAAATTATTTGCTGAAATTCAAGAAATTGTAAAAGTGTTTAAACCAACCGAATTAGCGATCGAACAAGTTTTTATGCATAAAAATCCCAATTCGGCGTTAAAATTAGGCCAAGCGCGTGGTGTGATTATGGCAGCAGTGGTTCAAGCAAATTTGCCAATCTATGAATATGCTCCACGTTTGATTAAGCAAGCAGTGGTGGGATTTGGTAATGCTTCAAAGGATCAAGTCATCAACATGGTGAGTATTTTGCTGAACTTAACCGAAAAACCACAATCCGATGCAGCAGATGCCTTAGCCATTGCTTTATGTCATTTACATACGGTAAATGGATCGCCGTTGTTAAATGCAAAAATTTCACGTCGTCGACGTTATCAAAAACGAACCTCAAAATGGAAATCTTATGATCGGACGCCTTAAAGGACATTTGCTTGAAAAGCAACCGCCGCATTTAATGGTAGATGTCAACGGTGTGGGTTATTGTTTACAAGCGCCGTTATCCACTTTTTTTAATTTGCCCGAGCTGGGTAAAGAAGTCACTTTGTATACGCATATGATCGTGCGTGAAGATGCGCAATTATTGTTTGGTTTTTCTAATAAACAAGAAAGCCAATTGTTTCAAGAAGTTATTAAGGTGAATGGCGTGGGGCCGAAAGTGGCTTTGGCGATTTTATCGGGTTTATCGCCGCATGAATTTATTGAAGTGGTGTGTCGTCATGATATTGCTACTTTACAACGACTACCTGGCATTGGTGCAAAAACCGCCCAAAGGATTATCGTTGAATTGGAGGATCGTTTATCAAAATTTTCCGAAAAGGCGATGATGGTCACAAAAGCAGCAATGCCTTTTATGGAAAGTGCGTTAGACGAAGCCATTTCTGCGTTGATTGCGCTCGGCTATAAACCACATGAAGCAACCAAAGCGGTAGCCAAAGTGAAAAACACCACTCAAGGGTGTGAATATATTATTAAAGAAGCGTTACAAGGACTCGCTAAAGTATGAGTAACAACGTCAGCGATCGCGTGGTGTCACAAAAAGTGCGTGAACCCGAAAAGAGCAGCGAAGGATTTATTCGGCCGCAAACCTTAGATGATTACACCGGACAAAGGGCAGCGTGTGAACAGCTTGCGATTTTTATTGAAGCGGCTCGTCAACGATCTGAAGCGCTGGATCATTTACTTTTGTTTGGTCCGCCGGGATTAGGTAAAACCACACTGGCGCATATTGTTTCTAATGAGTTGGGAGTGAATCTTAAGCAAACTTCAGGTCCGGTGGTTGAGCGCCCAGGCGATCTTGCTGCGATCCTCACCAATTTACAACCCAACGATGTGTTATTTATTGATGAAATTCATCGGCTCAGCCCAGTGGTAGAAGAAGTGCTTTATCCTGCGATGGAAGATTATCAAATCGATATTATGATCGGCGAAGGGCCTGCTGCTCGTTCGATTAAGTTAGATATTCCGCCGTTTACTTTAATTGGTGCTACCACGCGGGCGGGGATGTTAACTTCTCCATTAAGAGATCGTTTTGGTATTGTATTAAGATTAGAGTTTTATGAAATTGAAGAGTTACAAAGTATTTTATTACGATCGGGGAGTGTGCTTCGGATCCCCATTACGGAAGACGGCGCCCATGAAATTGCCCGTCGTTCACGCGGCACACCGCGAATTGCCAATCGCTTATTACGCCGGGTCCGAGATGTTGCCGAGGTGCGAGCGGATGGTAAAATTACGCAACGTTTAGCACAAGAAGCATTAGATCTGCTCGACGTGGATAATCAAGGCTTTGATGTATTAGATCGCAAATTACTTTATTGCGCTATCGAAAAATTTGGTGGTGGCCCGGTGGGGATCGAAAGCTTATCTGCCGCTTTAGGAGAATCGAGAGATACCATTGAAGATGTGATCGAACCTTATTTAATCCAACAAGGATTTATTATCCGCACACCGCGCGGTCGCGTGGTGACGACCCAGACCTATGTCCATTTTGGTTTGAAAGTAACCGATAATACTTTTGAGGCATAAAATGATCCATCATTTCCCAGTTCAAATTTATTATGAAGATACCGATGCCGGCGGAATAGTTTATCATGCTAACTACATAAAGTTTATGGAGCGCGCTCGAACAACATTATTGCAAGAAAAAGGGTTGAGTTTGGTAGCTTTGATTGATACTTTTGGCATACAATTTGTAGTACGCTCGATTCAAATCAATTATCAGCAGCCTGCACGTTTACAACAAACCTTAATTGTTGTCACTAAGCTGATTGACTTTAATAAAGCGTCCATGACCTTTTCACAGGATATTTATCTTGATCCTCAGGATGTGCGGACTATGATATGTTCAGGTGAAGTCATAATTGTTTGTACCAATTTGCAATTTAAGCCCTGTAAGATCCCAGAGGCCGTAGGTAAGGAGTTTAATGCGTGAACGCTGATTTATCATTGTTGAGTTTATTTACCAATGCCGGCATGTTGGTTCAATGTGTAATGATGATTTTGTTGACCCTTTCATTGATTTCGTGGACGCTGATTTTTCAGCGTGGCTATGTCCTGCGCCATGCGCAACGGGCTTTCGAAAGTTTTCAAGAACGTTTCCACGCCAATACCGATTTAAATCGATTATACGATTATCTTGCCTCTAGGCGATCCGCAACCCATGGAGCGGAATTGGTATTTCGCTTAGGATTTCGAGAATTTGTGCGGCTTTATAAACAAGAAGCTTTACCACAAGCAGTGATGGAAGGTGCCGAACGCGCGATGCGAGTTGCTTTATCACGCGAAGAAGACACCCTCGAAGAAAATCTTCCCTTTTTAGCTACCGTGGGATCCATCAGCGTTTATATTGGCTTATTTGGTACGGTCTGGGGGATCATGACAGCGTTTAGAGCATTAGGCAGTGTGCAGCAAGCAACCCTTGCGATGGTTGCACCCGGTATTTCCGAAGCGTTAGTTGCCACCGCGTTAGGGCTTTTTGCTGCGATCCCTGCAGTATTTGCGTATAATCGTTATTCCCATCATGTCGAAAAATTAGTTCGCAGCTATGACAACCTAGCCGAAGAATTTACCGGCGCTCTCCATCGACGTTTGCATTCTCAAAGTGATCAAGATATCGAAAAGCCAACACGGCAAGAGCGGCAACTCGACGACGAAGATGAGATGTAACCCATGTTAAGAAAACGATCGTCTAAAAAACTAGTGGCCGAGATCAATGTTGTGCCTTACATTGATGTCATGTTGGTATTGTTAGTGATTTTTATTGTGACAGCACCTTTATTACAACAAGGTGTGGCAGTGGATTTGCCACAGGCGAGTGCAAAAACATTACCGCCTGCCGAAAAGGAACCGATTATTGTCAGTGTGGATAAACAAGGTAATTTTTACCTGAATATTGCGGATGCACCGCATAATGTTATAGAACATGAAGCATTATCTTTACGGGTGATGGCCGAACTTGAAAGATACCCACAACGAAAAGTATTAGTCAAAGCAGATAACCAAGTCAATTATGGACAAGTGGTGCAAGCGATGGCATTGCTCCAAAAGTCAGGCGCAGAAAGTGTCGGTTTAGTGACCCAAGATAATAATGCTAATGCGGAAGAAGCAGCGAAAAATTCCTCTCAAAAATCCAATGAAAGAGGATAACCCAGTGCCTAAAAACCGCGTTCAATCGATTTCGTTTATGATCTCTTGCGCAGCGCATGTGCTGATTGGGTTGCTGTTTTTGTTGAGTTTTGATAGGACTATCACACTTCCGGCGCATCCTTCTGATCAAGCCGAGCCAAAAATTATTGATGCGGTCGTCGTGAACCATACAGCACTTAAAGAAGAAGTTGCTCGCTTGGAAGCCATCGAGGCGAAAAAACGCGAAAAAGAAATCGCGCGCGAACAAGCAATAAAACATAAAGAACAAGAAGCCAAAGAAAAAAGAATCAAAGAAGAAAAATTAGCCACAGAATTAAAAAAGCAAAATGAGCAATTGAAAAAAGAAGCACAATTAGCCGAAAAAGAGCACCAAGAAAAATTAAAAGCAGAAGAGCAAGAATTGAAAAAAATTCAAAAAGAAAAAGCGCAAGCTTTGGTAGCCAAAGAAAAAGCTGAAAAAGAAAAAAAGGCCGCTGAGCTCGCTAAACAAAAAGCAGCAGATGCCAAAAAGGAACAAGAAGAAGCAGAAGAAAATACCAGCCAAGCAGGCGCCAAAGTAAACGAGGATGAAATCACACGCCATGCCCAGTTAATCAAAACTAAAATCCACCAGCATTGGCGCCAACCGATAGGCTTTGATATTAAGGGTTTAAAGTGTAAAGTGAGTGTAAAATTAATGCCAACTGGCGAAGTCATTGATGTGCGTATTGTTCAATCCAGTGGCAATTTAGAATTTGATCGGTCAACGGAATTAGCAGTGCGAAAAGCATCTCCGTTGCCCATGCCAGAAAATAATCATGTCGCGAAACAGTTTCGCGAATTTGATTTTACGTTTAATCCGGAGTCCGTATGAAAGTAATCGTTCGTTCATTCATTTTATTATTTGTCTTTTCGTTAAATGCTTATGGCCGTCTGAATATTGAAATTACTCAAGGTAAAATTGCTGGGGTGCCCATTGCGATCACCACCGGCCATCAAGAAGCAAATAGTCGTGGTTATGGAAATGCTGCTTTTGAAGAAATGGCAGAAGTTGTCCGTAACGATTTAAAAATGTGTGGACGTTTCGCGCCACTGTATCCTGAGCAGATCCCGCAATTAACTTCGGCAAGTCATGAAATGGATTTAACCACTTGGCAAAAAAGCGGTGCTGAAAACGTAGTGCTGGGCGTGGTAGAGCCGCGTGGCAATGATCGCTATACCGTGAGTTTTAAATTATTAGATGTGTATAAAGCGGGCGCACGCTCAGGAAAGCTGAAAGACGGTGAATTAGTGGTAAAACCTAGCGGCGGCGGTAGTACGATTTTAACTTCGCAAACTTTTCATGGTATTTCTCATCAAGATTTTCGTGCGTTAGCGCATCATATCAGTGATATTATTTACGAAAAATTAACCGGGATCCGTGGGGCATTTTCAACCCGCATCGCTTATGTCATGGTGATGAGTACCTTTAATGGCAAACGATATAGCCTTGAAGTGGCAGACGCCGATGGTTATAACCCTGTTACTTTAGTGAAATCGACTGAACCGATCATGTCTCCATCGTGGTCACCGGATGGTAGAAAACTCGCCTTTGTTTCGTTTGAAAAAAAACGTGCTGAAATATATTTAATTGATGTTGGGACGGGTCATCGACATTTATTATCAAAATTTCCTGGCATTAATGGTGCACCAGCGTGGTCGCCCGATCGTCGCACTTTAGCGTTAGTGTTATCTAAAGATGGCAGTCCAAAAATTTATTTAATGGATTTAGGCTCTAAACAAATGACACAGATCACACAAGGATTTTCGATTGACACCGAACCGGCATGGTCGGTAGATGGTCGTCATATTTACTTTACTTCGAATCGGGGCGGTAAACCGCAAATTTATCGTATGGAGGTGGATTCAAGAAAAGTTGATCGTATCACCTTTGTCGGCGATTATAATGCACGAGCCATGTTAACGCCGGATGGAAAATATTTGGTCATGATGCATCGGGAAGGGCGCGGTGGACAATTCCATATCGCGAGCCAGGATTTAAGAACCGGTCAAGTATCTGTTCTGACTCATGCGCGATTAGATGAATCTCCCACCTTGTCTCCAAATGGAGCTATGGTACTCTATGGCACACAAGATGGAGATCGCCAAATATTGGGTTTAGTGACATTGGATGGTCGGGGGCAGTTGCGTCTTCCTGCACGAGAAGGTAGTGTTCAGGAACCTGCATGGTCACCATTTCTTTCTTAATATAAATTGCTTAAGATAAGCTGCTATTTTTATTTGTAATAATTGGTAAGGAGCCAAACATGGAAATCAGGGGGTTGCGTCATATCGCACTAAGCGTCGTATTGTGCTTAGGAGTTGTGGGTTGTGCCCATAAAAATAAAGGCCACGGTGAAGGGTCGGAATACGGCGGCGCTTCAAGTCAAGGAGCTGGTGATGGCACTGGTTTCGCTGGTGGCGAAGCAGAAATGCGTGAATTGTTAGCGAAACGTAAAATCTACTTTGATTTCGATCGCTATGATGTTCATGAACAAGACTTTCTCATCATCCAAGCCCATAGCGAGTACATGAAGAGCCATGCAAACACTCATGTTCGCGTTGAAGGCCATGCGGATGAACTAGGTAGCCGTGAATACAACGTAGCGTTGGGCGAAAAACGAGCTCGCGCTGTTAAACAAGCTTTAGAGTCACAAGGCGTTCCACGTCACCAAATTTCTACCGTCAGCTTTGGTAAAGAAAAACCTGATGTTGATGGTCATGGTGAAGAAGCACATCGATTAAACCGTCGTGCTGTGATCGTTTATGAAGAACGCTAAAACAACTTGTTTTAGGTTATGTCTCATGATGCTATCCCTGCTGTTACCAGCAGAGATAGCATGGGGCCTTCCTTCTGTTGAATCTCGCTCCCAATCGTGGCAAGCATCAGAGCCTGTTGTGGGCGAAGATTCTGCTGTTTCTGAAGCAGCTGCCGAAAATCCATCGATGGACGTCTTGCGAAAAATGGAATATTTAGAGCAAGAAGTTCAGGATTTACGTGGTAAAGTTGAAGAGCAAACTTATCAATTGCAGCAAATGCAGGAACATCAGAAAAAACTTTATACCGATCTTGATCAACGATTAAGAGAAACAACACCAAGTACCGTTAAAAAGACAAGTGGTTCTGGTGTTTCAGCCGAGACGCCAGAGACACAAGCAACAACAAATTTACCTAAAGTACCTTCGCCTTCAGCTTCTCAAGGTTCAAAATCATTGCAAAAAATAGCAACCGATGAAGAAAATAATGTTGAAGAAAAGGCCTATCAGAAAGCTTACCATCTTGTCCAAAAAAAAGATTATGATGCAGCATTATTGGCGTTTAAATCACTCATAAAAAGTTTTCCTGAAGGAAAATATTATCCCAATGCGCATTTTTGGCTCGGAGAAATTTATTTAGCCAAATCTGAATTGGATCTAGCAGCTGATGCTTTTGGATTAGTGTTTGGCCAATTTCCAGATCACCCTAAGGCCGCTGATGCTCTATTGAAGTTAGGTTATGTTGAATATATGAAAGGGCAGTGGGATCGATCGCAAGAATTGCTTTCGCAAGTCAAAACACAGTTCCCCGGTAGTACTTCTGCGCAGCTGGCTGATTCTCGCCTGCAACAAATGCATCAAGAAGGCCATATTTAATTTAAATTTCATGTAATTACCCGCAAAATTCTGCTAGTTAATTGACATTTTCTTATTGTCATGTTAGCTTATCGTCTTTTGATGTTACCTCATCGGTTTTGTAGGGGACGATCTCTACGTCGTCTCGAAATTGTAGGGAACGACCTCTGTGTCGTCCCGAAATTGTAGGGGACGGCCTCTGTGCCTTCCCAAAATTGTAGGGGACGACCTCTGTGTCGTCCCGCATATTGGATGGAATAGCATGCTGCAACAACAAATTATTAATAGACAAAAAAAGATCCGATTTGAAATAAACTGGATCACCCATCCAATCGTTCAAGGACTTGCGATCTGGACTCTTTGTTATTTTGGGCATCGATGGTTTCAGAATGAATTTTTAAGATTTTTGGCTTCCAATCTCTTTAAGATGACGGCAGAAATAGCTGTAAATGCCTTAAAACTTTTGCTGGGTGTTTCAGTATCCATTCCCACCATGATTTCATTGATGGGATGGGGAATAGTTGCTGTGGGTTTATCGATCACGATTGCCCTTTTAACGGATACAATCCGGTCAAATCTCAATAAGAGCAAATATCGATCCTCTGAAAGAGCAACTTATGTTTTAGTCAGTTGGGGTTTGCCTATCTTGGGT
>JBIOEB010000008.1:0-31026 GCA_044445585.1 Candidatus Berkiellales bacterium | reverse complement strand
GAACAAAAGTATAGCGGTCTTAAATCATAAAAAGATCTTTTTTAATGAGAGTAAAGCAAATTATGACCAATGTTTACAGGGGAATTTTAATTTGATCCCAATAGGGGATCAAATGGAGCAATTACGCATAGACTATCAAACAATGATAGATTCAAATATGTTTTATGGAAAAATAGTGCCATTTAACGAGATTATCTTAACCATAAAGTCGTTGTTAAAAATACTTACAAATCAACAATAGAGATTATTATGCCAAAAATTAATTTTGAAAAGGCTACCCTTCCTTATCATGAAACCATTTTAGGTTGGCTGGATGCTAATCACGTCAAAGAATTTTGGGACAATACCCCGGAGCATCGACAAGATATACTCCTATTTATGCAAGGTAGGAACCAGCCTTCACCGTATGCCGATGGTATTTTTACTTATTGGATTGGTTTTATTGATCAAGAACCCTATTGCTTAGTAATGACTTCGGAAATGATAGATGACGCTGGCTTACCATCTTATTATAGGGAATGTATTTCCAAAACGGGCAAAACCTTCAGCATAGACTTTATGATTGGTAATGAAAATTATTTTGGCAAAGGGCTTGCAGCGCCAACTTTAGAAGCATTTATGCAATTTATGCGAGCAGAGGTCGATTCATCAATTGATACATTCATGATTGATCCCGAAGAGGCTAATTCTCGGGCTAAGCATGTATATGAAAAGGCGGGATTTAAAATGATATCTGAGTTTATAAGCACTCGAGGGTCAGGCAAAGGAATCAAGCATTTTTTGATGATGCACCATCTTCTGGACAATGATGATGAAAAATGAAAACAAAGAAAATAAAGTCGATATTCCTAAAATATTCCAAAACCAGGATCTAGTAGTTCAGGCAATACAAAAAGGCATTAGAACTGCGTTACTAAAACACAAACAAGCTGGTAATCCAGTTTGTGAATGGAAAGACGGAAAAGTGGTGTGGGTATCACCAGAAAAAATACCTGTTGATATTAAAGACGATTCTGCAAGCAGTTAGTATTGGTCCCCGACTCAATTCTCGTATGCATTCGCTTACACACTTCGTGCTACGGCGAAATTTGCTTCGGCGTGGCATTTGCTCCGCTAACGCTTCTGCTTGAAAAGAAGCCACGCCCCAATCTAACCCAATAGCTTTAACACATACTTTCTGATTGGCTTACAATTAAATTGTTACCGGCAAATACACCCGCTTTGTGTAATACTTCTGCCGTTTAACTCTCAACTAATGTTCCAGCTTTACCTCACATAATGATATTGCCAATATTTGCATTAAGGATGTTTTCAGATGAATAACCTTTATTTTAGGTTGAAAAACGAAAGATATTTTTAGGCGTCTTGAGATGTAGGATTTTTTTAGTATATTCAGTAAAATTATTTCCGGTAAACTCAGAAATAATCTTTTTCCAAAACCGATAGGCCCCGGTATTTTCAAGCTCCACCATCACTTCCCATATGCCACTGAATTTTTTAAAACACGTTATGGCAATTGCGTTTCCTACGCCTTTTGATTTAAATTTTCGTAAAATAAAAAATTGCGCCATATTATAATCAATGGTTGGGTCACTGCCCTTTTTGTCAACAATGAAAAATCCTGCTAATTCATGCCGATAACGAATTAAAAACGGGAATGCGTTTGGATCTTCCCAATATTTTTTAAAATCGATACATTCATAAAGACCATTCGATGGGATCTCCCACCCCGGTTCAAATCCCATGTATTCAGACATATCGTACACATAAAATCGGCCCATGTTTTGAATAATGGGGTAATCCTCCAGCGTGGCTGGAATGATTTGAAGATTTTTTAAATTAAAAAGCATTTTTATTCCTGAAATGATTTTAAGAAATAATTGATGTAGCCATTTTCTTTCATTTGAACATAAAGCATTAAAAGAATCATCAATTTCTTCAACCTGCCAAAAGCTTCCATTGCTAATGGAAAGTATACCTTATGTAGGGTGTGCAAAGCGCAGCGTGCACACCAAAAAACAAAGCCCAAAAGATGGTGTGCACGCTGCGCTTTGCACCCCCTACGAAAAGCTAGATCTTATCTTGGGTATCCCAATAACGCCTAGTTATCCAAATTTATCCTTAAACCCTTGCACAAATTCATCACTGTAAACCCCAGTGGCTTTTGGCTACTCGGATGATGTCATTAAGAACCTTGCCCATTTCAGTTGGACTGCCTCGCCTTGTTAGGATTTCCATTTTATTTTTAAATAGATATGCTCATCTTTTTAAAATGGCAACATGCTAACAAAGATCTTATGATTTCAAAACCCTTTTTCTTTAAAAATACGGCTTATTTTAGGCCTTTATTTCTCAAAGATTCACATGACTCATGGAAGAACTTTGACCATAAAAATCAAACCTTGCGCCTGCAGAACAACCCGCAAGTAAGACCGCCATCAATATTAAAATGGATATTTTTTTCATTTTTTTACCCTCCGTCAAAGAAAATTCTTTAATAACCATTAGGCCTATTTTCAAAAAGAAAGTTCCTTAAATGGAGGAGATTCGTGTTATGTCAAAAATTGAAATAAAATCATGGGATCAGAATTATAAGTGTACATTAACTAAATATCATAGAAGACACGTTTATAAAAATGGAACTTTTTTAGCATTTTGACGCTCTTAAATATAAGTTCTTAAGTTTAATATGACTCAATTAGGAGAGGAGATCATTATGAAAGGTGGTGAGCAAAAAACAGAATTCGAACAATATCTGAATAGCCTGGAGCAGGTTAATCCTGAAACCATGCAAGGTTTGTGCGATATTTATGACAAAGAAATTAATGCTCTTGCATCAGATGATACACCAGGTATATCAAAACCCGTAGCTGATAAATTTAGGCTAGCTACTCAATATCACGAGCAGGTTACAACATTATTAAAGCAAAATAAATTGTTAAAACCTCATGAAAAACCGGAGCAAAACTAGCACTAGAAGAACTTAGACTTTCTAAAATGAGTGTTTATGAAGATTTATTGGATCCAGATCCGCGATCCAGCTCGGTTACAACTGACAGAGGCAGGAGCTGAAACCCCAAGTAGGGATGATGCTTGGGATCAGATTTTTAAACCAATAACAAAAGAAGATCAAGAGAAAGCACAACAAAGTATTGATGATGCTTGGAATCAGGTTCAAGAACGAATAAGAAGAGTAAAACAAGAGAAAGCAAAACAAGACGAAGCAAAACAAGACGAAGCAAAACAAGAGACTCCACCCAAAAGTCCCCGTGGTTCAGGCGGCCTAAAAAAATAAGCTACTTGTGGGCGATATTGAATCCTCTTGCGTTTCACTGCGGCATGGTAAACCCATCGTCCCGAAGTTCTAGTAGGAAGATGAGCTAACTCTAAGGGATGATTAACACGATATTTTATTTAAAGGATGCATTACGGCGGTGCGCTTTGATGTATCCCCAAAGGCTGATCGCCAACCAAGCTACTTCCATTAAAACGGCCGGAAGATTCCAATTAAAGAAAAGAGAATAAAGCAAAAATAAAGCGCCAATACTATTGAGTAATGGATACAGTTTACTCTCTGCATGCAGCTTTTCTGCTTCTAACAAATAATAAGCAATTAACACTAACGATGCGCCTATTGCGCCAACGATATCGGCAATCCACTCTATCCACATTTAATTTCTAATACTCTGCGTTTGATGTAAAGTTTGAAATGAAATAACAAACAGTTTGGTCTTTTCATATCCCATCGCGCCGAAGCATAAGCGTAAGCGGATGGCGCGCCCGGAGAGATTCGAACTCCCGACCGCCTGGTTCGTAGCCAGGTACTCTATCCAACTGAGCTACGGGCGCAAAGACGGTGATTATTGCGAGATTATGCCTAAGTGTCAACTTCAACTTAGTTGCATTTCATTCAGCATGACGCTTATTTAAGAAAACCGCTTAGGCAAAAAATGGCGGAGAGAGAGGGATTCGAACCCTCGATGGGAGTTAAAGCCCATACTCCCTTAGCAGGGGAGCGCCTTCGGCCACTCGGCCATCTCTCCGTGATGGGAGATGATAACATCCCATCGGGTGAAGGTTAAGCCATAGGCAGAAGAATCCTCTTCTTATTCTTAAGAGAGGTTCAATAAGTCAGATTAAAAAATAAACTGAAGATACAAAAACCACTTGATCTGTTATTCTTCATCCTCGTCCGTTTTCTGTGCTTCGTGGGCACCACCAGCCGTGCCTTGTTTTTCTTGTTGAATACGCTGGTAGATCTCTTCACGGTGAACTGAGATCTCTTTGGGGGCATTCACGCCAATCCGCACTTGGTTTCCTTTGACACCCAGTACAGTCACAGTGACATTGTCACCGATCATTAACGTCTCACCCACTCGTCGAGTTAAAATGAGCATAGTGGTCAATCTCCTTTTTTGTAACAAAGTTTTCACTTTGTTCGTTCAAATCATCTCCAAAAATATTCGACGATCAGGCGCTCTGCCTACGACTGGTATTTTCTTTTTCTTCTTCTTCGTAAGGTTCCAAATGAAGACGAAAGGCTTCATGCAACGCTCTCACTCCCAACTCTAAATATTTTTCGTCTACCACAACGGAGACTTTAATTTCAGAGGTGGCGATAAGTTGAATGTTTATTCCTTCTCGTCCTAACACTTGAAACATCGTACTAGCGATCCCAGCATGAGAACGCATACCAACGCCCACTAACGATATTTTGGCGATCTTAGCGTCGCCTATCACACCATTAGCGTGCAATTCTTTATTTACCTCCTGCAAAATAGTAAATGCGCGATCGTAATCACGACGATGCACGGTAAAAGTAAAATCTGTGCCATCCGCATCCCCTAAATTTTGGATGATCATGTCAACTTCGATATTGGCGGCACTGATGGGTCCTAAAATTTTCGCTGCAATTCCAGGATTATCGTCTACGCCTAGAATGGTTAACTTAGCCTCATCACGACTAAACGCGATCCCCGAAACAACGGGTTGTTCCATACCTTTTCCTTCGAACGTAATCAAGGTACCAACCCCTTCTTTAAAAGTAGATAACACGCGCACTGGCACGTTGTATTTTCCAGCAAATTCGACTGCCCGAATTTGCAACACTTGTGCGCCTAAACTGGCAAGCTCAAGCATTTCTTCAAATGTCACTCGCGGCATTAATCGCGCTTCAGGCACTAATCGTGGATCAGTTGTATAAACGCCTTCAACATCGGTATAAATTTGGCATTCATCTGCCTTTAACGCAGCAGCGATGGCCACGGCAGTAGTATCAGACCCACCGCGGCCTAAAGTGGTAATATTGCCTTCTTTATCGATCCCTTGAAACCCTGCGACAATAACAATATAGCCATTGGCTAAATCTGCTCGAATATTGCCATCGTCAATATGCTCAATTCTGGCTTTGGTATGAGCATTATTAGTTGCTATAGTCACTTGGGATCCCGTATAAGATTTTGCAAGGGATCCGAGGCTTTGTAGCGCCATACTTAATAAAGCAATAGAGACTTGTTCGCCCGTTGATAACAACACGTCCATTTCACGAGGGGAAGGATTTTGGGTAATTTCGTAAGCGAGACTTTCTAAACGATCAGTTTCCTTACCCATCGCTGAAACCACCACCACAACATCATGCCCTGCAAGTTGAGTGGCTCGAATTTTTTGGGCCACATGCATGATCCGTGAAATTGTGGCGACAGATGTTCCACCGTACTTTTGAACTATTATCATTGCTAATCCATTAATCGCAAAATTCTAACATTTTTATTTAAAACATCACAGTCATTTAACTTTTGCTTGTACCCAGGGGAATACTGATTTTAAAGCCTGATCTAACTCTGCAGGATGGGTCCCTCCGGCTTGGGCTAAATCCGGACGCCCTCCTCCTTTGCCCCCGACTTGTTCCGCGACAAAATTCGCTAACTCCCCCGCTGGCACTTTATCAATGCAATCTTTCGTAACGCCTACGATTAACTGCACCTTTTCATTATTTACGGTTGCTAAAACTATTATCGCGCTTCCTAAACGATTCTTTAGGTTATCCATCATTTCACGCATTATTTTTGGATCGGTATCCTCAAGTTTTTTGACTAAAACTTTAATATTGCCCATGGCGACTGCCTCAAGCGCAATATCCCCACCTGAACCACTGGCTAATTTGCTTTTTAAGCGTTGATTTTCTTTTTCTATTTCGTGAAGCCTATCTAAAAGCTGTTCGACTTTTTCGTTGACATTACTACGCGTGCTTTTTAAAAGTAGTGATATATCTTGAATTTGATTATCGCTTTGAGTAAGCCACGCCATGGCACCTTTACCGGTTAACGCCTCAATCCGACGGATCCCAGCAGCAATCCCCGTTTCACTGATGATTTTAAACAATCCGATATCGCCGGTGCGCCCAGCGTGTGTACCGCCACATAACTCAACAGAATAGCCGCTGCCCATGTTAAGTACTCTGACCTTATCGCCATATTTTTCGCCAAATAACGCCATGGCTCCGTGTTTGACTGCTTCTTCAGGTGACATGACCGAAATTTTTGCTTCGCTATTTTCTAAAATCTTTTCGTTGACGCGTTGTTCAACCTGTTCAATTTGTTCACGCGTGAGGGGTTCAAAATGTGAATAATCAAAACGCAAACGTAATGGTTCAACGAGGGATCCTTTTTGAATAATATGTGGACCAATGATTTCGCGAAGTGCTGCATGGAGCAAATGGGTTGCGGAATGATTTAATTTGGTGGCTTGACGTAATTCGCCATCGACGGTGGCAGTCACTATCTCGCCTACTGCAATTTCACCTTGTAAAGTATTACCAACATGCAGGATGGCTTCACCTAATTTTTTCGTATCCTCAACGACAAAGGTTCCTTTTGCTCCCTGAATAATGCCTTTATCCCCTACTTGCCCACCCGATTCCGCGTAAAAAGGGGTATGTCGTAAAACAATTCCACCTCTTTCTCCTGCTTTTAAGAGGGTGGCTTGCTCTTTATCTTTAAGTACAACAACCACTTCTGATTCTTCTTCTACTGATTCATACCCGGTAAATTTGGTCTGAATATCAAACGAAAGCGATGGATGATAATCTGCAGCAAATTGACTCGACGCACGCGCACGCTCACGTTGTGCTTCCATTTCGCGTTCAAACCCAGCGATATCAACTTCTAATTTTCTTTCTCGAGCGATATCTGCTGTCAAATCCACCGGAAAACCATAGGTGTCGTATAATTTAAAGAGTGTTTCTCCGCTAATTTGATGACCTTTTTTAAGTTGTTTAATATCTTGTTCTAATATTTTTAATCCTTGATCTAAAGTACGAGCAAATTGCTCTTCTTCTTTTAAAATTAATTTTTCTACGCGTGCTTGTTCGGTGGCAAGTTGTGGATAGGCAGCGCCCATCGTTTTAACAAGAGGTGCTACCAAGCGATAAAAGAAAGGCTCTGCCGCTCCTAATTGATGACCATAGCGTAAAGCACGACGCATAATGCGCCGCAAGACATAACCCCGACCTTCATTTGAGGGGATCACACCATCGATCATTAAAAATACGGTTGAACGAATATGATCAGCAATGACGCGTAAAGATTTTTGCTCTAAATTAACACAATGCAATTCTTTAGCCGTGGCTTTAATTAAATCGACAAATAAATCGATTTCATAATTGCTATGCACGCCTTGCATCACTGCGGCAACGCGTTCTAACCCCATGCCAGTATCAACAGACGGTTTAGGCAAAGGGGTTAAATTACCTTGATCATCGCGGTTATATTGCATGAAAACCAAATTCCAAATTTCAATATAACGATCGCCTTCTTGTTCCGGTGTACCCGGTGGACCACCTGCAACTGAAGGGCCATGATCATAAAAAATTTCGGTGCAGGGTCCACAGGGGCCCGTATCGCCCATCGACCAAAAATTATCTTGCTCGCCACAACGGGAAAAACGGTTTTTATCGACTTTGATTTCATTTAGCCAAATATCGGCGGCTTCGATATCTTCGAGATAAACTGTGATCCATAATTTTTCGGGCGGTAAATGTAAAACTTGCGTTAAATATTCCCAAGCATATTGGATGGCTTCGCGTTTAAAATAATCGCCAAAACTGAAATTACCCAGCATTTCGAAGAAGGTATGATGCCTAGCGTTATAACCGACATTTTCAAGATCATTATGTTTGCCACCGGCACGCACACAACATTGAGAGCTGGCTGCTTTGGTATAAGAACGTTTTTCTCTGCCTAAAAAAACATCTTTAAATTGAACCATTCCTGAGTTGGTAAATAATAATGTGTCGTCGTTGTAGGGTATTAACGAGCTACTTGGGACAACGGTATGTCCATTACGCTGGAAATAATCCAGAAAACTCTTACGAAGTTCACCAACTTTCATTTGTCACCTGAAGGTTAACGCACCTTATTTCATCCTCACACTGAACTAAGGGGTATTATTCTATCTCACATTTTAATGCGACATGGATCTGATCCTGAGTAAATCCACGTTGCTGCAAAAACCGAATTTGTTGCATTTTCTGGATCATAGAGCTTGGCAAAAGTTCCCCAAAACGTTTGATGCGAACAGCAATTGCCGTTTCATCCCATGAAGATCCATGCCATTCTTCATGCGCAACAATTCGACTGCGATCAATACCACGCTTTTGCAGTTCAACACAAATTTTTAAGGGGCCCATGCCCCGAGAACGATAGGTTCGAATAATACTGCCTATGAAGCGATCTTCATTAAGCAAGCCCGATTTCTCAAGTTCATTTAATAAATCATCAATGGCAGCAAAAGCATACCCTCGCTGTGTCAATTTTTGTTGTAATTCTCGACGCGAATGTTCGCGTCGAGCAAGTAGAGCAATTGCCTTTTCTTTAATTGCTTTGTCTTCTACTTCTTTTTCTTTAATCGAGGGCATTCTTTAATTAAGCTTCTTCCAACTCCTCAACGTCCGACACCGCTCCTTTTGCTTTAGAAAATTTTGCTTTCATTTCATCCTTGGTATTAATCATGGGTGGTCTTTGTCCCACAGGAACCAATAATTTCTCGCGGATGGCAGCTTCCAGCTCTTCTGCCACTTTGGGATTTTCTTGTAAATACTGACGCGCATTTTCCTTACCTTGACCAATGCGATTACCACCATAGCTATACCAAGCGCCCGATTTTTCAATTAAACCAAGCTTTGAACCCAAATCGACAACCTCGCCCAATCGCGAAATACCTTCTCCATAAAGAATTTCAAATTCTGCTTGCTTAAAGGGCGGCGCGACTTTATTTTTCACCACTTTAACGCGAGTTTCGCTGCCGATCACTTCTTCGCCTTTCTTAATAGAGCCAATGCGACGAATGTCTAAACGTACCGAAGAATAAAACTTAAGTGCGTTACCGCCGGTGGTGGTTTCTGGGCTGCCAAACATTACGCCAATTTTCATTCGAATTTGGTTAATAAAAATGGCTAAAGTATTAGAACGTTTGAGATTACCCGTAAGCTTTCTTAATGCTTGTGACATCAAGCGCGCTTGTAAGCCAATGTGTTGATCGCCCATTTCGCCTTCAATTTCTGCTTTAGGCGTTAACGCGGCAACCGAGTCGATGATCACTACATCGACCGCACTTGAGCGTACCAACATATCCGCAATTTCTAGCGCTTGTTCGCCGGTATCAGGTTGCGAAATCAACAGGTCTTCTAATTTCACGCCCAGCTTTTCTGCGTAAATAGGATCTAAAGCATGTTCAGCATCGATAAACGCAGCCACGCCGCCTTTACGCTGACATTCGGCCACCACTTGTAAAGTTAAAGTGGTTTTACCGGAAGATTCAGGGCCATAAATTTCGACTACGCGACCACGCGGCAAGCCGCCAACACCTAAAGCAATGTCGAGGCCCAATGAGCCAGTCGAAATCACTTCGATATCTGCAATGGCGCCTTTATCGCCCAGCCACATAACTGACCCTTTGCCAAATTGACGATCGATCTGCGACAACGCTGCATTTAAAGCTTGTTTTTTGTTGTCATCCATATAAAGTGCCCCCAATTAAGATTTTTAACTAATAGAAAACGTGCAATCATTATCGCACAAGAACATAATCGAGCGATAATTTTTGTTACCATAATCAAAAAAAAAATTTTCATTAAAAATCCAAGAATTTTTTAGTGTTAACTAAATTAGAAATGTATATGACAAATAACAATCAAACCCCAGTCAAAGCATTAACCCATCACACACCGATGATGCAGCAGTATTTGAAAATCAAATCGGCTCATCCAGATCAATTAATGTTTTATCGCATGGGTGATTTTTATGAATTATTTTTTGACGATGCTAAAAAAGCTGCGCAGCTGCTAGATATCACACTCACGGCGCGCGGGCAATCTGCAGGCGAAGCGATCCCCATGGCGGGTGTGCCTTATCATGCGGCAGAAAATTATTTAGCCAAACTTTTACAATTAGGTGAATCGGTAGTGATATGCGAACAAATTGGCGATCCGAATACCAGTAAAGGGCCCGTCGAACGACAAGTCACACGAATTTTAACGCCGGGCACCCTCACCGACGAAGCACTGCTTGAAGCCAAAACTGAAAATTTAATTGTTGCTGTCAGCGCCGGGAAATCATCGTTTGGGATCAGCAGCCTTGAATTAAGTAGTGGTCGATTTGTCCTTCAAGAAGTCCATTCATTAAACGAATTACAAAATGAAATCTCACGCTTAAATCCTGCAGAATTACTGATCCCTGAAGATTTTTTAGCTGAAACCTTACCGCCATCGCTTCGCTTAATCCGTAAACGCCCACTCTGGGATTTTGATTATGCTACTGCAGTGAAACACTTATGCACCCAGTTAAAAACCAAAGATCTTTCTGCTTTTCAGTGTCAAGATCTGAAACTGGCTATTACCGCGGCAGGAAGCCTTTTGCGTTATGTGGAAGAAACTCAGCGTAGCGCTATACCGCATATTCATCGCTTGCAGGTTGAAAATCCAAACGATTATGTCCAATTAGATAATCATACCTTGCGTAATTTAGAAATTACCCAGAATTTGCAAGGCCAGCGTGAACAGTCGTTACTTGGCATTTTAGATCGCACCAGTACGCCAATGGGAAGTCGCTTATTAAGCCGTTGGTTGAATCGCCCGCTAAGAGATCACCCACAACTTAATGCACGTCAGCAGGCAATTTTTGCCTTTTTACAAACCGACAGTATTGATCCATTACAATCACATCTCAAACAAGTTGGCGATATTGAACGTATCAACGCACGGATTGCGTTACAAAGTGCGCGTCCTAAAGATCTGGCTAAATTACGCAAGGCACTTGGCGCCCTCCCCCAAATTAAAGCCTTATTGAAAAAAACTAAAGCGCTATCACCCGAAAAATTAAATCAGTTACAAGAGCATGCAGAGGTTTTCGAGCTGCTTAGCAAAGCGATTGTGGAAGATCCCCCCGTGGTGATCCGCGATGGCGGTGTGATTGCCATTGGCTATGATGAAACATTAGATGAACTCCTTTCGTTAAGCGAAGATTCCACCAGTTTTTTACAAAAGCTCGAGAAAAAAGAGCAAGCTCGAACCCGATTAAGCACTCTAAAAGTAGGCTATAATCGCATTCACGGTTTTTATATTGAGCTTAGCCGCCAGCAAGCGCTCCAGGCCCCTAAAGAATATTTACGAAGGCAAACGCTTAAAAATGTCGAGCGCTACATTACCCCTGAATTAAAAATCTTTGAAGAAAAGGTATTAAGCAGCAAAGAAAAAGCCTTGGCGCACGAAAAAAAACTTTATGAAGATCTGCTCAAAACTTTACTGAAATCACTACACGCGCTGCAACAAACGGCTAACATGCTTGCCGAAATTGATGCGTTAGTGAACCTAGCCGAGCGCGCAAAAACGTTGCATTATAATTGCCCTAATCTTTCGGTTACGCCCGGAATTAACATCACCCAAGGGCGACATCCGGTGGTCGAACAATTATGTGAAGGGCCATTTATTCCAAATGATGTTAATTTAACCTCTGACGCTTCAATGTTATTGATCACTGGCCCCAATATGGGTGGTAAATCCACTTATATGCGACAAACTGCCTTGATTGTACTGATGGCACATATCGGGAGTTTTGTTCCTGCAGAAAATGCTACCCTTGGCCCAATTGATCGTATTTTTACCCGAATCGGTGCAAATGATAATCTTGCCAAAGGGCAATCGACTTTTATGGTGGAAATGACCGAAACCGCTAATATTATGCATTATGCCACGCCAAAGAGTTTAGTCGTTATGGATGAAATTGGTCGCGGCACCAGCACGTTTGATGGTTTATCACTTGCCTGGGCTTGCGCTTATGAATTAAGCCAACGCATTAAGGCCTTCACGCTTTTTTCGACGCATTATTTTGAATTAACGCAATGGACGTCGCAATTAAGTAACGTGAAAAATGTGCACCTCGATGCCAAGGAATGCGGCGAAGATTTAGTGTTTTTACACACCGTAGAAGAAGGGCCAGCCAATAAAAGTTATGGCTTACAAGTTGCTAAATTAGCCGGATTACCACCAGGGATTTTAGCCGAAGCAGCAAAAATGTTGCAGCAATTAGAACAGCAACAGCAGCCGGGTAATGCGCGAGATAGGGTAAATGTCACGAAGGCAATGATAGTCTCAAAGGAAAAATTTGTTAAAGGAACAATTGTGCCTACTACTGTGCCCGCTTATGTCACAGAATTATTAACTGAATTAAAACAGCTTTCGGTTGATAATCTTACCCCGAGAGAAGCGCTGCAAAAGCTTTATGAATTAAAACAAGTGGTTGAAAGGGAAAGAGAAATGGAGATGATTTCTTAAATATTAAAAGGATCCCATACTTGTTATGTCATTACTTCCTCCACATCTCTAGGCCAAAGTGCAAAACCAAATGATGGTGGACACGCTTCGCTTTACCGACCCACCCTCTATAAGACAGGTGGCGTTCTGCCTGTTTACCCAAGAAATCATTTATGCTAGTATTCACAGTCAATTTACCAATAGACAGAGGATTAGGCATGAAAAATTTATCAAAAAATCATTTAACTGAAGTTACAGGTGGCAAATTCGATGAAGGAACGCCATATATAAGTTCTTGCTCAACTGCGGTGATTAATTTTCTAAAATATCGCGGTGACATGCTTAGTGCTGTTATAGAGCAAAACTTAAGTGCGAAAAATATAGCTTCAGATAAGATGAATCATTATCAGAAAATTGCATCCGTAGAATGTTCGACGGTTTTTGATTGGTTATTTCAAGATGTAAGAATATAGAGAAGATAAAGGGACATCGAATGGCGCCACCTTAAGAGGTGGAAGAGGTAAAGCGGGCAAAGCACTTTGCTTTGCCTAACTTCTTTCTACTATGTAAATTTATTAATTAGGCTGCAGTAATCTTCTATTAAATTTACCAGAAACTCCCAATAATTCGATTGCTCAATCGTATTTTCAACCCCTTCAGCAGGCAAAAATCGATGCATTTCATGTAAAAATTCACGTTTATGTTCTAGGGATACCTTTAATGCCGTTTTCCGCGCATTTAATAATTTTAGGAAATTCGGGCTTGTATATTGATGATCTTTCATTTTTCGAAATACAAGATCAATTGGCAATTTGATGTTATTTTGATGCAACCAAACCATATCCCATAAATCTCTATATTTTATTCGGTTTTTACGTAATGTGAAAGCAACGATTTTATCAGCAAAAATTTCTTCTCGGCTTTCTGCCAGTAAAATAAGTCCACTTGTACCCATTTCTACCCCGTAAGGATTAAGCAACACCATCGGCTTTGATTGATAACTAGGGATAGCACAAATATCAATATTAATCCGTTGTGTAGGTATTTCTTTACGACCTGGACGGGTTTGCACTTTAATCACCCAGGTATCAACATTTCCCGATCCACGTTTAGGTTGACTAACGTCGACATGTAATCCATATTTTGTTGCTAAACTATCAGTCAAGGTTTGCGCCATATGAGATAATGTTTTTTTACTAAAATCAGCCCCACCTGTGAAGTCCAAATCCTCACTCAATCGATTTGAGCCATAACAGAGTCGTAAGCAAGTTCCCCCCATAAACGTCAACCCTGCTAATAGACCTTCTTTGCTTAATATTCGCAATATATCGTGATGTAATAATTCTTTTTCAACAACGATTCGCAAAATTGATAATTCATTTCTATTTTTTAAAGCTTCATCAACTAAATGGTCAAATAAATTCATCGATGACACTCCTATCAACTAAATCTAACGAACGACGTGTTGCTCGCATATCCCTCAACGCCAATGGAACTGTTGCTCGCCATAACCCACACCGTGAATCATAGATTAATTGATCCTGCAATTCTTCTGCTTTTCGGCTTGTGTGCACAAACTCAATAGAACCCCAATGTCCACAATTAATAATATTACTTCGACCTGATGACATTAACGAAATCCAATTAATTGGAACTTGAGAAATCGCACCCGCATCACTTAAAACAGTTTCAAGGCTGAGATAATTGAATTCATCTGCCCTCAACCGCGCAGCGGCATGAAATAATAAAAGACCATCCTTAGGATTGGCTGGTGGGTATAAATATAACCCTCGGCAAACTCTCTCCAAATATCCTTCTTTCACCGCACGGCTTAAAAGGGTTTTAAAAGATACGCTGGAAAGCTGCCGAAGCAATCCTCTCAGATCGCTTGGTGTAAATAGATAACGCTGCTGGTGGGCTAATTTTGCTAAACCTTCAGTTAAAATGCGTATTGGTTGCATGCTTTTTACTCAACACTAGGTTACATTTAGTGTAACTTAATGTTGAGATACTAGTCAACAAAGCAGATTACTATACACAAAGTTACACTTTATGTAACTTTGTGTAGTGCTGATAGAATATATGTTTCATTTCATCAATTTTATTTAGTGTAACTACAAAATGGAGAAACTTATGATATGATTTTGGATCGATAACCACCGAAAGTTAAAATAGGTTAGCAGGTTTCTAGTTATTTCTTGCTCTTAGGTAGGACTTTAATATCATGTCGGAAAGATTGAAAAAACAATTAAGTTTCCTTTATGAAATCGATAAATTAAAAGCGATCGTGCGCAAAACAAATCTTATCTGCGATCCCAGTCGCCTTGAAAATTCAGCTGAGCATAGCTGGCATTTGGCAATGTATGCAATGATTTTAGCTGAATATGCCAATGAGAAAATAGATATATTACGCGTCATTAAAATGGTTTTAATCCATGATCTGGTCGAAATTTATGCTGGCGATACTTTTTGTTATGATAATAACGCTTATGCCGATAAAGAGGATAAAGAACAGTTTGCTGCTCAATGTTTATTTGCATTATTACCTGATGACCAGCATAAAGAGTTAATTAATTTATGGCATGAATTTGAAAAGCGAGAAACCATGGAAGCAAAATTTGCTGATTGTGTTGACCGCCTACAACCACTTTTGCATAACTATGCCTCAGAAGGTGGCACTTGGAAGCGCCATGATATCAAACACGCTCAAGTCGAAAAGCGTACCGAACTTATTAATGAAGCATCATTTCCTTTGGGGGATTTGGTGAGATCTATACTAGATGAATCTGTAGCAAAAAATTACCTGGCAAAATAGATTTTTAACCCTCCTTAGTCATTAACCCCCCGTTATTCAACGTGCCTTCATACTTGCCAAGAATTTCCTGACATGATACAGTCGCACACCTAATTAATAGTTTAAAACTTAACTTACTTCATATGATATACGAAATCATGTTTTTCAGCTTACTTTTTGTTTTGCATAAAATCGGGCTATTACTTGAGTGATAAAGAGGTTCCCATGAAAACTGCTATCGACAAATATGTTAAAGATTTAACTCCTCATCGAAAGAGAATATCGCTGATTATCTCATTCTTTGTCACATGTCTTCTCATAAGCCCTTTGATGAAGCTATACCTCGGATTATTGGTTCCCGTTTTAGCACTCTCAGCCATTTTCACGGCATATAACTTTTTCAAAGCATTTAATGAGACAACAAAAACAGACGAAATCTTTAAGAAGTTAGAAAATACCGATTTAACCGAAGCAGAAATTAACCAATATAAATCAAAAATTAAGCAAAATAATATGACATGGTATATCCTATTATTTTTGCTATTCATTATCTTTGGTGGTATGGGCGCTTTGCTACCACCTTTCACAATACCTCTTATAATACCTCTCAAAATGCTACCTCTATTAGTTAATAGTGTTTTTATAGCGTTAGCATCTGTAATCACTCCTTTGACGTACTACTCCCTTTATAATCATGATATAAATCGTGTGGTAAAAAATGCAGAATATAATAATGCGCTTAGCCATGAAGAAAAGGCAATTTCACAATTAAAAAAGAAATGTTCTACATTTACACCCCTATTAGATAAACTCGATAAATTAATTAATTCCTCTTTTGTGCGGACCAATGATGAGGGTCGCCCATATATTGATGATGATGAAGAAGAAAAATTCCATGGCCCAACCGCTAGATGGGTTCCTATCGGTGGTGGGATCCTTACCGGTTATCATGGTCAAGGTTATTGGAGGCCACTACCTAACAAGCTTATTACCCTAAAATGGGTACATGAACAATTAGAAGACATAGCGTCTACCAAAAAAAAAGAAAGGGCTGAAGTAGCTCAAGACATTGAGAAGGATTTAGATGCGATTGAAATGGATGAGAGAGGCAATCATTTGCGCAAGAAATTGGGACGATCTTATCAAGAATGGTGATTATTACTGCGTTTCCGGTGAAGCTACTTAGCGCAGCCGGAAGCGTACCCACCAGAAAAGCATGTAGTGGGCAAAGCATAAAAGTAAAGTGGGAAGAGTATAGCAAATGGGAGCTCAAATTAAGGAACGATCACTACCTTTGTCCCAACATCTGCGGTTCTAAAAATTTCTTCAATTTCTTCATTAGACACCGCAATGCAGCCTAACGTCCAATCTTTCATTGCATGCCATTTTCCTTTCTTTTCAAGATGCGGTGCAAGACCATGGATCATGATATTGCCGCCAGGATTTAATCCTTGTGATTTTGAGATTTGTTGTTGTTCTGTGGAAGGATAAGAAAGCTTAAGCGAAAGGTGAAAAAGACTTTGTGAATTTTTACCAACGATAAAATAAGTCCCTTCCGGTGTTTTGCCATCACCTTCGTGGCTTTTGTTTCCTTGTGGCGAAAACCCAAGTGCAACCCGATATTGTTTGATGACTTTATTTTTATGAAATACCGTCATCGTGCGCTTTTGTTTTTCAACTAAAATAGAATCTATTTGATGATGTTCTTGGGAATTGAATGCTTTACCAGGGTGTATATTTTGATGGCTTAAGGTGAGAGTAGAATGCAGAAAGAGTACAACCAGCAAGGTTAATTTAGAGCTAAGCTGTTTCATCATCGCCGTCCAATAGCTTAATAATCCCTTTTAGTAAAACTAAGTATACAATAAATCAATTACTATAAGATGTTCAAATTATTTTATTTTTGGTTAACCCCTCTGTACCCCGAGATGATGATCACTATGCCCCCGGGTGTTTTGTAGTCGGCCTTTCTTCCTTTTTACCAGTTTCAGTTTCAGGTGCAGTCACCCTTGGACTAAGAGGTTCCTGCGGTTTCCCAACCGGTGGTTTAGTTCCTTGCTGCGATGAAATTAGTTTTGGTTTTGCTCTTTCTCCTTCGTGAGCCACATTTTCTTTATGATCCCCCGATTGAAGCGCTTTTTTGTGTTTTTCTTTTTGACGGGTGACAAGATCTCGCTCTGCTATTGCATTTTTTAACCCCTCAAGCCGTTCTAATTTATCCTTTAAGGGCTTCATTTGTTCAATGAGCTGATCAATCGCACCTTGATTTGGGGTTGTCTCTTTCTTTAAACTTTCGAGTTTAATGGCTAATTCTTTTATTTCTGATCTGGTGTTCTTAATTGCCTCGGGCAATCCGGTTGGCACTTCAACATTATCTTTAGCCTTAACTTCAGTTTCTAATTTCTTAATGATATTATCATTTAATTCGCTGATATAATGATGATCATCTCTCACTAACGCTGCGCCCATTTGATGCCCACCATAAAGTGCTAAATCGCGAACTAATTGTGCCTTAAGTCTAGGGTCATCTTTTGCTTTTTGTTCCAAATCAGCAGCAAAACGTTCTAAATTGGATGCATATCGTTCCCACATATCAGGAGTAGCCTGGGTTAAATCAAAGGGGTGTTCCTCATTTAGCTTATTGTGATCATTCACTGCCTGCTTAAATTTCTCGGCACTGATAGCTCTTGCAAAAGCAATTTCGCCAAACGGGCCCTTGAAGTTATCCATCAGCAACGAAAAGTATTCATTGATTTTGTCCTCAGGTAAAGCTTGTATTTTTTTTAATAAATCTTCTCTATCCTTTCCACTAAAAGCCTCAGAAGCTTCTCTGATAAAACCGGTAAACTCCTGTGCAAAACCCTCATCACGTATTTGATCGGCTTGCGTTTTTTTGGGTAAATGCATTCTCATTTCAGGGATCATTCGACCATTTTGGCCAAGCAGATGCCGAGCGGCAATTTTTTCATCATCGTTAAGCTTTTCCTCTTCCATAAATCGTTCGAACAAATTATCTTCGCCCACAAATTGTTGCTGTTGATCAAGAAGCCCTTTCAAATGAGGATCGTGCTGGCTTGCTTTTAAAGTAACTAACATCCGCCCGGTATCATTTCTTCCGGCAGAAAAAGCTGCCCAACCAACAGCTGGATCACGTTGATGAGGTGCCTTGAATTTAACCGACGCTTCATTCAACGCATCGATCATCGGGCGCTTTTTCCCGAAATCAAAAACAGTTCCAACGACTATCGTGTCCCAACTAAAATTTTCGGTGACTCGTTTCAATGCTTGAATTTGATCACCCTTGTCTGGATGTTGAGCCAAAAATTCATCAAATATTTTATTGCTTTGTTCAACAAAAAGGCGATGACATTCTTTCTCGTTTGCAATAGGGCCTTTCGCTTGAATCACATCGTGAATGGCATGCGCTGTTTTAGCCATTTCAATGTAAAGTCTTTGCACTTCGCCTTGATTAGGAAATAATTTTTTAGCTTGATCTTTCAATAAAAGCTCTGCATCTTTGCGCATTTCAGCACCATGTGGTGCACGATGATAAACCGAGGATAATTTCTTTTCTGCTTTATCGTCTTTATATTCAGGTTGCGTGAGTGTCCATTGCGCAATCACTCGGGTTCCCATTTGTTGAAATTTATCTGCTAATTCTGCAGCTTCGGGTTCCTTAAGTTTACGAACTACCGATCGATATTGATCTGGTTGACTTGATGCTTTTCTTCGTGCCAAAGACTCTAACATCACGTCCATACCAGCGTTAATATCCCAAGGAGTAGGATTATTATCAAATAAAAATTGTAGAAAATCTGCGTGTTGGTTGGGGGGAATATCTGCTAGATGAGATCTTAAACGTGCTTCGTTATTTTTGTTCAGTAAAAATTGTTGAAACTTGTCAATATTAGCCTTTTTACCCTCAATCATCGCTTTTTGTGCTTGAGGAGCATCTGCTGGTAAAGGCGGCAAGTTTTTCATCAATTGTTGATGCACCGATTTTGCCAGGTTATCTAGATCTATCTCTGGTTTTGTCAAGCTTTGTAAACTCACAAATCACCTATCAATTGCTAGATTTTGTTTGGGTTTACAATATGACAAGACTTTAATTAGGATTGTTCAATAATTTGAATTGGTTGGTGGTAGGTCAAATATTTTACACTAGAGGGGCGACACAGGGTCCAAAATCCCTCTATAACGTTTCAGAAAAAGGTAGATAAATTTTCATTCAAAAATTTCAGAGACCTGTCTTCCCGGAATTTAGTCACGCTTAGCGAACTTGTGAGCTTAGCGTGACTTGATATCCGGGATCCAGAAATCCACTATATCCCCTGAAAATCTACACGTGTACCCTGGTAGATCAGATGTACCGCTAAAATCTGATTTTATTATTTCTGGATCCCGGATATTAAGCGACACTAACGCTCGCTTGCTCGCTAAGTGTCGCTAAATTCCGGGAAGACTGATTGGTACTACAAATTATCCACATTATCTGACAGCCTCTAGTCTACTTTAAAAGCAATCAACTGCCTTTACTTCGAAGCCACTTTCTAACCACTTCTTCATTCAGCGTCGCATCTGCTCGCACTAACCTTGCGGGCTTTTCTTCCCTAGCAGGTTTGAGATCTACTTGAGATAAAGTTGTATTTGCTCGTTTAAAAGCAGGAATTATAGGTTTAGGCTCTTTCCTGTCTTCTTTCATTATTTCTTTCATTACTTCTTTACTCTTTTCTTTCTTTATTTCTTCTTTTACTTCTTTCTTTATTTCTTCTTTTACTTCTTTCTTTACTTCTTCTTTTTCTTCTTTTTCTTCTTTTTCTTCGAACAGACGTGAACGTAACCGCTTCAAAGGCGGTGCAGTTTTTTCTGACGACCGATCTGCCAAAAAGGACGCTTGTGCAGGCTCTTCCTCTTCAATCTCAAAAAGTTTTCGTTTAAGACCGCGAGTTTCCATTCTAGAAGAGTCTAGCGGCTTTTTTGCTGGCGAAGGTTTTTGATCTTGTTTAGGCTCTTCGGTCACGTCATCCGATGGATAAGGTGGAGATTTTTCGTCAATTTCAGCAAGCCATTTTACCCAGTCTTCTGCTGAATCAAAAGGCCCACGGAGTTTTCCTTTCTTGGGTGCCGCTTCCGCCACTTCATCTGGAAATAAAGCAGACAGTGATGAAAACTTCTCGTCATCTGGAAAAGAAGCAGACAGTGATGAAAATTTCTCTTCAATTTGCGAAAGCTTTATTTCCAAACTTTCTGGCGAAGCTTCAGGGCTCATCTTTGCTTGTAAAAACATTGTAAATCGATCGTGGATCGCTTCCAACAGTTCAATGTTATCAAGCAATATTTTTCCTAATGCATGATTGGTGGTTAAATATTGTATCATTGAAAAACCATGCGTAGCTTCCATCTCTCCCAAAGCATATTTATAAAAATCCAGCTCAGTAGGTATGTTGGTAGATAAAGGCAATAGCACAAGTTTTTGCAATTGTGCTTTGTCTTGTAATAATTTTGGCCGATTCTTAAGATCAATCGCTTGCATCAATTTAGTAACCCTAGTAGAAACGCTTAACATTAAAGCAGAATCTTCCACGGCAGAATCTAAATATTCCTCTAATAAATTATCGGATTCCATCGATAACAGAAAAAGCTTTTTAATTTTCAGCATGCGATCGGCAAGCAAATGAAACTTGTCATACCCAAAAGGATCTTTGGTTTTGCGCGAAATTCCAGGGGCTTTTTGTGAACCTTCTGGGGCTTTTTGTGAACCTTCTGGGGCTTTTGGTGAACCTTCTGGGGCTTTTTGTGAACCTTCTGGGGCTTTTGGTGAAGCTTCTGGGCCTTTCGGTGAAGCTTCTGGGCCTTTCGGTGAAGCTTCAGGGGCTTTCTGAGAAGTTTCAGAGCCTTTTTTGGAAGCTCCAGAGATTGTCGATGAGGCTGTAGGCGAACGTTTCATGTCACTCTCCTTACCATGTTAACATGCCCAAATAAAAAATTTATTTAGGCGTTGAAGACGGTTGTTCAGCTGGTAAATTGGGGTTACCTGATTGCGGTGTACCGGACTGGGGCGGCCCTGATTGCGACAACCCTGCCTGAGGTAAATCCATTGATTTCCCATTCACCTTCAAATGACCTTGAAAGAGTTCAACTTCGATCAAATAATTACGATCTTTTTCAACTAACGTTCCTTGTTGTATTTGTTTTGAAATTGCTTCATCAGCACTTTTACCAACAGTAGCAGTTATTTCTTCGTTAGAAGAGGTTTTTAAATTACTTGATTTAGCAGCCTCGTTGATTGCTTCGGCTTTTTTGGAATATTGCGAAATCAATATCTCGCGCAACAACGTTTTAGGAAACAACACATTGGCTTTCAGGGCAATAGATTGGAAAATTTGTTGCGGGTTATTCAGATCATAGGCCGCAGCTCCCCCAATTGCCAAATTTAAAAGACCTTTAATATCACCTTGATCAGTATGAACAGTCATATTCTCAATGTTAAATTCAGGGCGTGTTTTTAACAGATCAGGCAAAAGCGCTGCCATTTTTTGGATATAAGTGATTTCTTCTGCGCTGGTCGCCATCTGCATCTGATGACTCAGTTCGCCAAAAGATTTTGCAACATGCACATCAATGTTTTTGGTGGAAAAAGCTAAATTGATTGGCCCCCATAGTCTGTTGGCATATTTAATTTGTTCAATATTGACGCTACCGGAGGAATCTATCATGCTATTTTCAGCACCCACCACACCCCCCATGGATAAACCTTCGATACTCAAGGATTGCTCAGGTGTTTGGTTCACTTCCATTTTTTGCATGGTCATTGTCCCTTTACCCAGCCATAATCCTTCGGGACTTTTCACGCGCTCGGTTTTAAAAATAATATTTTCACCAAAATAGTGTTTGCCTTCCCAATCAAAATCAAAACCCGGTAAAAAAGTGTCGCCTTGAAAACGTTTCATATCCCGGCTCAGTACCCAGTTGGCTTGAATACCCTTCCAAATAACGTGTTCTTTACCATCCGGTTCTTTCAGTTTGAGCGCTTTGCCCTGCATTTTAATTTGGACATCGCCTTCGATACTCATTTGAGTGTCAATGTTCAGTAATTCGGAAGATCCAAATTCTGAAGTCAGCACTTCTTTGGCTTTTTCAGTTAAAAAGAGTTTAGATTGAATCGTCGCCAACGCAAAACGCCAATCACGATAATTGTTATCTTGAAGTTGTACGAAAGGTCCATGACGAATTTCATGCTCAAGAATAATACTCATTTCTTGATTTTTTAATTCGCTACTTTTGCTGGGATTATTTTTTTCAATGGCCAACATGAGTTTTTCAAGATATTGGCCTTGCAGCGTGACACGTGTTTTTGCATAAGATTTGCGCCAACCTCGTTGATATTCTGTCACCTCGACTTTCAACGGTTCAAATTCCGAAGTGACCTTCACCACATCTTGAAATTTGGTTTCGACTAAATAGCCGGTAAAATAAGGCGCAGCACCAATAATAATGGCCAATAAAACAATATAAAGGCCCACTTTTCGTTTTGTCATACTTCGGATCTCACTTGAAAGTTAACTTTAACACTCATCCATAAAACCTATTTACTTGACGATCAATTCTCTTCGAGAGATAGTTGCCCTATCCAACCGAATTTATCAGGAGAAGAAAATGAGCACCCTTGTTTGGCTGTTTTTCTGGTTAGGTGGCTTAATCACGCTGGCATATCAGCGCGTTTCGCTCATCTTTGCAACCAGCGCCATTGGCCTAGGGTTGGTCGTTACCACGCTCTTTTCCAACCTGTCTTGGTTTAGCTTATTGTTATTTTGGATTTTATTTGGCGTACTCGCCTTTTTGCTAAACCACCCGGATTATAAAAGAAAATGTCTAATTCATCCAGCCTTTGAAGCGATGAGTCGCTCCCTTCCCGCGATGTCTGAAACCGAGAAAATCGCCCTTGCCGCAGGCACCGTCGGCTGGGATGCAGAGCTTTTTAGTGGAAAAATGCAATGGGAAAAATTATTGACCATTCCTGTGCCTAAATTAACGGAAGAAGAAAAAGATTTTATCGATGGGCCGGTGAAACAACTTTGTGAAATGGTTAACGACTGGGAAATTACGCACCGACTTTATGATTTGCCGCAAGATGTTTGGCAATTTTTAAAAGATCAAGGTTTTTTTGCTCTTGTTATTCCTAAAAAATATGGTGGCAAAGGATTTTCTGAATTTGCCCATTCCGAAATTCTTTCGATCCTGGCTGGGCGAAGTTTAACGCTTTCGTGCATTGTGTCGGTGCCGAATTCTCTTGGACCAGCAGAATTAATATTGCGCTACGGCACCTCCGAGCAGCGTGATTATTATTTACCACGTCTAGCCAGTGCAGAAGAAGTCCCTTGTTTTGCTTTAACCGGCCCCGAAGCAGGATCGGATGCTGGCGCCATTAGCGACACTGGCATTGTGTGTAAAGGTTTTTTTGAAAATAAAGAAATCACTGGGATCAAATTGAATTGGAATAAACGCTACATTACGCTAGCCCCTATCGCCACGTTGCTAGGCATTGCTTTTAAACTTTACGATCCCGAATTATTATTAGGCGATAAAAAAGATCTTGGGATCACTTGTGCTTTGATCCCAACCCATTTAGATGGGATCACCATTGGTAGGCGACATCTGCCATCGAACATTCCTTTTCAAAATGGCCCAACTTCTGGAATAGATGTTTTTATCCCATTGGATTGGATAATTGGTGGAAAAAATATGGCAGGACATGGCTGGCGCATGCTGGTCGAATGTCTCTCGACGGGTCGAGCCATATCTCTTCCTTCTTCTAGTGCAGGCGGCGCAAGAGTTGCGACATTAGTGACTGGTGCGTACAGTTTAATTCGTCGACAGTTTCGCACCAGCATTGCCTCGTTCGAAGGCGTGCAAGAAGCCTTAGCGCGGATCGGTGGTTTAACTTATCTTTGTGAAGCGGTGCGACATCTTACCGTTGCCATGATCGATGCCGGTGAAAAACCAACGGTGCCTGGCGCGATCGCTAAATATCATGTCACAGAAATGAGTCGAACCATTGCGAATGATGCAATGGATGTTCATGGCGGAAAAGCAGTGATGATGGGTCCACGAAATTATTTAGCGCGCGCTTACCAAGGCGTTCCGATTGCAATCACGGTTGAAGGCGCGAATATTCTAACTCGAAGCATGATTATTTTTGGTCAAGGCGCGATCCGTTGTCATCCTTATCTGCTTAATGAGATGCAAGCCATCCAACACAAAAATATTCAAGATTTTGAGCATTATTTTGGCGAGCATTTGCGCTTTACCCTGTCGAATGCCGCTGGTGCATTTTTTCATGCACTGACTTTTGCCAAATTTGCCAATAGCCCAGTATTAAGTGCCACTAAACCTTATTTTCAACAACTCGCACGAGCTAGCAGCGCTTTTGCACTGGTGGCAGATGCGACCATGGCACTTTTAGGGGGCAAATTAAAATTTAAAGAATCCATTTCTGCCAAGCTGGGCGATCTCTTGGCGATGATGTACTTGATGTCCGCCGTTTTAAAACGTTACCACGATCAGGGTGCACAGTCGGACGATTTACCTTTAGTGCGATGGTCGCTTGATTTTTGTCTTGCCCGATTTTGGCAAACGATGGACGCTTTATTGCGTAACTTGCGTCCACGATCGGTGGCATTTATTTTAAGATGTGTGGTGATGCCACTCGGTTTGCCACGTCATTTCCCTTTAGACAAGTTAAATAAAAAAATCACCTCGCTGTTAACGACGGATTCTCCCTCGCGTCGTCGATTGGTCGGCAATGTTTTTATCCCAGACACCGAGTCAGAGGGAGTGGGTGCCTTAGAAAAAGCCTTTCAAGCCACATTACTGCATAGTGATCTGCTTAAACGCATCTACGATGGTATGAAACATAACGATCTTGCCAATGGTTCATTAACACAAGGCATAGAACTTGCGCTTAATGCCAAAATCATTTCGGAAAGTGAAGCGGCAGATCTCCTGGAAGTCGATCGACTTTGTCAAATAGTGATCAGCGTAGATGATTTTGCTCCAGAAGAGCTTGGGCAAGCGTAAGGTTTATGGTAGCCTTTTCGTAGGTACAAAAATAAGAAGTTACGGACCATGACCACCCAAGCTATCACAGCGAATAATCAACCTCAAGCAGGTATTGCACTAAAAGGCGGGATGTTTACTTTAACCGCCATCCAACTATTTGGTTGTGATCTCGATGCTTTATCCCATCAGTTAGATGAAAAAATCAAACAAGCCCCAAAGTTTTTTCACTATGCACCGATGATTTTGGATGTGCAGTTACTAGAATCAAACACCCACGCCATCGACTTTCAAGCCATATGTCATCTGCTAAAAAGTAAAAAATTAATTCCAATCGGCGTGCGGGGTGCCGGAAAAAATCTAAAAGAAGCAGCTGTTTTGGCAGGCCTTGCTCTTTTTCCGGAAGAAAAATCACCACCCAAACGTCAAACCAAATCAGGCAATGCTCAAATCAGTGTGGAATCGGGCACGACGATGCCACAAAAAAATCAAGCGACCCGCGTCATCACACAACCTGTGCGATCGGGCCAACAAATTTATGCACCCGGCGGTGATCTTATTATTCTTGCGCCGGTTAGCCACGGAGCTGAAGTATTGGCCGATGGTAACATTCAAATTTATGCTCCTCTTCGCGGCCGTGCTTTGGCAGGAGTTATGGGAAATCCCGATGCCATGATATTCTGTAAAAGCTTAGAAGCTGAGCTAGTGTCTGTGGCAGGTCAATATCGGATCAGTGAAGATCTTAAAGAGAAATATTGGAAACAGTTCGTCTGTATAAAGTTACAGGATGATCGCTTGAATATTAGTCTAGTTTAGTATAAACAGTTGTATAAGTAGATAAGCATTTCACAACCTTAGTTGACTAAAATAATCTTTTTAAAGAGGAATTAAAGCATTGAGTAATACAACGCCAAAAGTCATTGTTATTACCTCCGGTAAAGGTGGAGTCGGTAAAACCACCACGAGCGCATCCATTAGTGCTGGGCTTGCTCAATTAGGCCACAAAGTCGCTGTCATCGATTTTGATATTGGCTTACGTAATCTTGATTTAATCATGGGATGTGAACGACGCGTCGTTTATGATTTCGTCAATGTGATTAATGGTGATGCAAACATTAATCAAGCATTGATCAAAGACAAACGGGTCGAGAATTTATACATTCTTCCTGCTTCACAAACGCGCGATAAAGATGCACTTTCGAAAGAAGGCGTCGGCAAAGTGATCGACGAACTCAAAAAAGAATTTGATTTTATTATTTGCGATTCTCCTGCAGGGATCGAAAAAGGCGCTCTGATGGCACTTTACTATGCCGATGAAGCTATTGTGGTCACCAATCCTGAAGTGTCTTCTGTCCGAGACTCCGATCGCATTCTAGGCGTTTTAGCCAGCAAATCCCGACGAGCCGAAAATAAAGAACCCCCTGTCAAAGAATATTTACTGTTAACACGCTATTCCGAAGCACGCGTGAAACGCGGCGAAATGCTTGCGATCGACGACGTGCTCGAAATATTATCTATTCCCTTGTTAGGTGTGATCCCAGAATCGCCTGCGGTGCTAACGTCGTCGAATCGCGGTGTACCTGTTACCCTTGATACCCCAAGCGATGCTCGCACAGCTTACGAACAAGCGGTTCGTCGCTTACTCGGAGAATCCGTCCCCTTTGAAAAAACGGATGAAAATTGGACACGAAAGATCCTAAACAAACTTGCCCTATTTCGGAGCCCAGCATGAGCATTTTTAATTTTTTTGGATTCGGTAAAAAGCAAACACCCGCTTCGGTTGCCAAAGAACGTTTACAAATTATTGTTTCTCACGAAAGTGGCCGAAAAAACGGTAACCCGGATATTATCAAACAATTACAAAAAGAAATTATTGAAGTATTAAGTAAATACATCAAGGTCGATCAAGATTTAATTAAAGTTCAATTAGAACGACATGGTGATCAATCGGTGCTGGAGTTAAATGTTACCTTGCCTGAAGGAAGTACGCTCGCGTCAAAATACTAAGGAAAGTACGCTCCCGTCGTAATACTAAGGAAAGTACGCTCGCGTCAAAATACTAAGGAAAGTACACTATGCAAGGAAGCAGCATCAAAGATAAAGTTAAAAATGCCCAAGATAAATTACCCCTAAGAAAAACCCCCCTATTATACCGTATATCACGTAAGGATATTCCTTTCACCAGTTTATTATTTGGAACGGCTCACAAAGCTTCTGCTAAGCACACCCCTTTTCGCCCCGAAAAATCCAAAGATTTTGACACCATCACGCATTTCGTTTCAGAAAATGGCGAAGAAAACTTTGAGGTGTTTGATAGTATGCTCGCTTTACGTGCAAGCAAAAAATTAACACTGGGTACGCTTTGCTTTGGTAGTGAAAACAATTTAGATGGTCGCACCGCTACTGTCATGGGCAATGTTTTTGATGCTATTTCCCGATTTATGCAAGAATATTCTGACTGGCATCTTATTCCAGACGCTGAACAATTAAAACCCATCTTAACTAGCCCAGAAGCTTTAAAAGAATTAACTTTTGTAGAGATGCTAGAACACCTTGGCACCCTGCTCGAAAAGAACTTTCCAGCCACTGCGCGTCCAAAATTTTCTAAATACTCAAACAGATTAAATACTTTAAAAAAGGACCTCCCATTAGCAAAAGAAAAATTAAAAAAAGTAAAGAAATATTATGACGTTTCTGATCTGCCTGAGGACGTTCGCCATATTGGTATGGAACCTTGGTTGACTCTTAATGCCAAAAAACGAAATAAAACGATTGTTAAATTGGAAACAGGTGAGGAAGGAGCCCAGTGGTTAACTGAAATAGGTGAAGAAAATCAAATTTTTCAAAATATTTCCCTTGCTCGGCTCGAGACCAATTCAAGAATACGCTTAGCAGAATTAATGGCGCTTTTGCTTGCTGATCCAATGAGTTGTTTAATAGAAGTCAAAAAACATTTAATCGGCTTTTACCAATATAAACTACAAAAATATTCAACTAAACACCATGTTTTTGATGAATTTCTAAATGTTTACAACCAAGCTGTAACACCCATGACCGACGAGGAAGTCGCAGATCTTAACCCTGGCCCCAGAAATAGAAAATGGATGGAACGCCTTTGTGAGGTATTAGAAAGTAATCCTTCCTTTGTATACGTTGGTCAGGGTCATATTCAAGAATTTGCACAGGGTGAAAAAGATTCATTAATCACTCTTTTAAGAGACAGGGGCTTTACTTTAACACCAGAAGAATGCCCGCAAGCTCCTGAAGTTAAAGCACCTTTGCAACCTCAAGTTTCTAAAAAGAAATTGAGGATCTAAAAATTTTTTTGCTTTTAAAGAATGGATTGCTCCACTGCGCTCACAATCTAAGGTATCCCCACGAATTCTAAACAACCTGTCTTCCCGGAATTTTGCGTAGCAAAATATCCGGGATCCAGGGTGTTTTACGCAGCATAGAGTGCCGTCATTGTTAAACTTAAGAGATCTGCGCTGCCTTTTTCGTCTCTTCTTCTCGCAACGCTCTACGCAGTACTTTCCCAACGTTTGACTTTGGCAATTCCGTTCTAAATTCAATTTCTTTTGGAATTTTATAACCGGTAAGTTGCTGATGACAAAAAGCAATAATATTTTCAGCCGTTAAATGCGGATCACTCCGCACAATAAACGCTTTCACAATTTCACCATGTTCCGGCGATTTAATCCCAATGACTGCGACTTCACGAACGCCTTTTATCATGGCAATGACATCTTCAATTTCATTAGGATACACATTAAATCCCGAAACAATAATCAGATCTTTTTACGATCGACTAAACGAACAAAACCCTCGGCATCGATAGTAGCTACATCCCCCGTGCGTAACCATCCTTCTTTATCTAAGGCTTCAGCAGTTTGTTGAGGTTGCTTCCAATAACCTTTCGTCACTTGCGGCCCACGCACGTATAATTCTCCCTCCTTACCAATCGGAAGTTCATTGCCGTAATCATCACAAATTTTTACTTCGGTTGAAGAGATCGGCAATCCAATGCTACCGTTGTATTTTTTAAGCGAGAGCGGGTTAATGGTCACTGCTGGGGAAGTTTCGGTTAATCCATAAGCTTCGATCAGCGGCATGCCAGTGACTTGCTGCCATTTATCCGCCACTGATTTTTGCACGGCCATTCCACCGCCTAAAGCAAGCTTTAAATTCGAAAAATCCAAATGACAAAATGCTTCGCTATGCAATAAGGCATTAAATAAAGTATTCACGCCCGTGATCACCGCAAAAGGTTGGCGTTTGAGCTCCTTCACAAAACCAGGAATATCTCGAGGATTGGTAATTAAAATATTCGGCAGCCCTAGTCTTAAAAATACCAAGCAATTCCCCATTAAAGAAAAAATATGATACAGCGGCAAAGCGGTGATAATGCCACCTTCTATTTTTTGTCTAAAATACGGTGCTACCCAAGCATACGCTTGTAGGATATTGGCCACGATATTGCGGTGCGTCAAGATCACGCCTTTCATTCCCCCCATCGTACCACCGGTATATTGTAAATAAGCAATACTTTCACCATTTAAACTCACTGGCTGAAAGGCTTTTAAATTGGCTGTCCCGATAGTTTGCTTAAAAGAGATCGCTTGTGGGAGATGCCATTTTGGTACCATTTTTTTGACGTGCTTAACGACAAAATTAACCATGCTTCCTTTTAGCCCACCTAACAGATCTCCTACACCCGTCACCACAACGTGTTGCAATGAAACATTTGGCATGACCTCTGCTATTACATGAGCAAAGTTTTCTAACACGATCAGACCTTTTGCTTCTGAATCTTGCAATATTCGTGTCACTTCGCGCACCGTATAAAGAGGATTAATATTAACGACTGTCATGCCGGCTCTTAATATGCCAAACATGACCACAGGATATTGCAGAACATTAGGCAACATAATGCCAACTCTATCGCCAGGCTTGAGTTGAGTGTGTTGTTGTAAAAATCCCGCGAATGTGCAACTTAATTGATCTATTTGTTGATATGTCAACGCTGAACCTAAATTGGTATAACACGCTCGTTGAGCAAATTTTTGAAAACATTCTTCTGCGAGGGCAACAACAGAGTCATATTCATTAGGGTTGATTAGCGGGGGCACCTCGGGGTCGTAGTTCTTCAGCCAAATTTTTTCCACCAACAGGTCCTTATAAATGATTAAGGAATGAAGATACTACTAAACATAGCAAATAAATAGTTTGTTGATAAATTAACTTATTAATGGTCGATTTAATTAGCTTGTTAAATGCATTAATAATGCGCTTGAAAGTACCTTGTTTTCATCAGAATAATTTTCAATTAATATATTTTACTCTGAAAAATATTGATATTTTCTTTATAAAT